>JAIPDS010000049.1 GCA_021737565.1 Desulfobacteraceae bacterium
CTCCCCAGTGTAGCCCTATCCTCCGAGCAGGCAGAATAAATTTATTATACAAGTAGGCTATGGCGCAAGAAACAATTTTTAATCAACCGGACATTTCACTTGCTATGAAAACCGGACATTTCTAAATGCTATTGACAACTATCAGCATTGGTCTTGCAAAATCAATGATAGGAAAGTATAATTCTGCCGAGCACTTTCTTTCCCGGATCCCTGACCGATCCCAGCAAAAAACAATAGCCCTACTCCTGCTGATTGAAAATAGTATGCGGGCAGATAAGCGCTCTGGGGCAGAAAAATACGCACAGAAGCTGATTTCCCGGGCAAGCCCGGAAACAATACATGAAAAACTCCGGGAAGCAAATGAGTCGGGCATGATGTGGCCGGTTTCTACAGACCTGGTCGCCCCGGTCATTGCAAAGGAACTCCAGAAACAATCCGAGAAGATTGCAAAAACAAAAAATGTGGATGAAGGCTAAACATGTAAAACCCCTGCCTTATTCCGTCTATTTCTGGGCGGTTGCCGTCACAGCCGCGGCAGGACTGGCCAATTCGATTTATCTTGCGTTTTCTCATTACAGAGTTCATGTCGATGTCCTTTATACAAGCTTTTGCGCGATTTCAAGCGCTTTGAACTGTGACACGGTTTCTCAAAGCCCGTATTCCATATTTCTGGGACTGCCCGTAGCCGTATGGGGAATTCTTGCATACAGCTTTTTCCTGATCCTGCTTTTCTTTGCCAAAGCACCGGATGCGGGCAGAAAAAGAATCTGGCCGATTCTCTTTGTTATTGCCTTAGGATTTTCCATATACAGCCTTGTACTGGCATATATTTCAAAATACCATATCGGCGCATATTGCATTATGTGCCTTGCAGGTCATGCGATAAATTTTGCCCTGCTCTACTTTACGTGGCTCGTTCGGAGAAGGTTTCCTGAAAAAGGTTTTTTTTCAAGCTTAATAAAGGATTTAAAATACCTGTGGGACCTTAAAAAAAAATGTGCTTATGCGTTTTCTCCCCTGGTTGTGCTGGCTGTGCTTCTAGTCGTGTTTTTTCCAAGCTACTGGCGCTTTGAGCTGCCCGAGGTTTCAGCAGACCTTGCAACCGGGGTTACAGAGGACGGATCCGCATGGATAGGAGCAGAAGACCCGGAGCTTGTAATAACCGAATACACGGATTACATGTGTTTTCACTGCAAAAAGATGCATGCCTACATGCGCCGTATCGTAGAGGAAAATCCGGATAAGATAAGGCTGGTGCACAAGCATTTTCCAATGGATCACGGATATAACCCTATTGTGAACTCCCCTTATCACGAAGGCTCGGGAAAACTTGCAGTTGCCTCTGCCTCTGCCCTGTATGAGGGCAAATTTTGGGAAATGAACGACCGGCTCTATGATATTCCCAGGGGGGCCAAAACACTGGATGTAAGAAAACTCGCAGAACAAACCGGGGTTGATTTCAACCGGCTGGTAATCGCCCCGAAAATCAAAAAACTCCGCTATATTGTAAAACGCGATATTGCAGAAGGCATAAAGCTGGGCATAACAGGCACGCCTGCATATGTAATAGGCGGCGAGGTTTACCAGGGGCGTATACCGGTGAAAGTTATCAAAAAAGCGATGGAATAATGTATGATTTTTAAAAGATTTAATGCCAGCTGTTAAAAAACTTTATAGATGCACGGTTTCCATTTTACTGTTTGCATGTCCGAATGCCTTGCAAATAAGGGGAAAATACTACATGTTCATTTTTGGCATGGTTTTTGTTAACACTTTATTGAAAAGTCTCTTGTTTATTTTTAATTTGATGCATGCATACAAGGACAAGGAGCCGGGGTCGTGAACGTAAACGTAAAAGTTCCATACAATTATTTGCGCAACCTATCAGGATTTACCATACTGGAACTCATGGTTGCCCTGGCAATAATTGCCATTTTGGCGGCAGTAGCTATTGCCAGCACAAGCGCTCTTATTCCCAGGGCCCAGGTGAAATCCGCGACCCAGAAAATGCGAACAGATCTACAGAAGGCAAAAATGGAAGCGATAAAGAGTAACAGAGAGTGTCTGGTTACTTTTACTGCCGGTGAATCGGGCAGCTTCAGGGCATGTTTTGACGAGAATGCTGACGATAATTGCGATAATAATGATACGATCATTGCAAGCCTTGATTTTACCGATTACAAGCATGCAGAACTCGATGATGTCTCTACAGCTTTTACTAACGGAGATCATTTCCGGTTTAATACCAGGGGAATGCCGACAAGCGACACAGGAGGTATGAGCGCCGGAAGCGTTAACATAGACTGCAGCAGTGATTCTAACTATTCACTGACTATAGCTTTGTCTTTTACTGGAAGGATAAGGATTAATTAGGAAAATGAAACCAACTCATTTGCACCCCGCAATTTATTTTCGATTAAAAAACAGTGGCTTTACGCTTATAGAGCTTCTGGTTGCAGTTGCAATATCTTCCATCGTGCTGCTGGCAATAGGCCAGTTTTTCATATCAACCAACAGAACAAACACCGTGCAGGAGAAAATAGCGGCCACCCAGCAGGATATTCGGGCGACTATGGAAATGATGACCAGGGATATAAGAATGGCCGGGCTGGACCCGAGCGGAAATGCCGGCAATGCAGGTTTTATAAGCGCCAGTAATGGAACTAACCAGAATTCAATTGCGTTTGCCTATGATTATTATGATGGTGCGGGAAACCCTGAAAGCGATGAGGATTGTAACGATATCAGAGAATATGTTTGCTACAGCTATGATGCAGTAAATGAGAGAATCATGTACAATTGGTCAAGTGATGGGGGTGCTAATTGGAGTTCAAGAGCGCTTACCGGAAACGGCACCATTGATAGTTTGACCTTTCAATACACATTAAGTAGCGGCTCGCCTACCGGCAACCCCGGGAATCTAAGCAATATAAGAGAAGTTGAGATCACCATCTGCGGCAAAATCTCCGGTGCCTATGGGGAGGATTTGCAAAATCCGTATTGTTTTACCAACCATATAAAGCCCAGGAACATGTAAACAGTATTATACTGGAGCGTGTATACAAGATGAAACACAACAACGACTCAGGATTTACCCTGATAGAGGTTCTTCTGGCAGTAGCACTGCTAAGCGTGGGACTGTTGGCTCTCGGCATAATGCAGGCCCATTTTGCAGCAGGAAATGCGAATTCTCGTCAGTTAATATATGCCACCGATGTTGCAACAAACAAAATTGAAGAACTTGCAAATATAACAGATTCAACAGATTCCGATCTAAGTTTTACAGATCCGGGAGATCCGAATGATATACATACTGAAACCAATACCGATTACCCGCTGGATTACGTCCTTGAATGGGATGTCATTGACAACGGAGATCAGACACGAACCATTGTGCTCACGGTAAGATGGAGCACGGGCGGCAGGAATCATGAGGTCAATATGAACTGGGTAAAGGGTTTTTAGAAAAATTTGCATACATGTAATATAAAGCCCGGAGCTTTTGGATATGAAAAAACAGACTGATACACAAAGACACTTGTTTGTCCTAGAAATTCTGGCTGATAAGAAAGGATCTGTCCTTCTTACAACTATGATAGTTCTGCTCCTTCTCACCCTGATCGGGGTCAGCGGCATAAACACTTCTTCCACGGACCTTCAGATCACGCGAAATTACCGGATTTATAATGAAAATTTAATGCTTGCAGATGCGGCGGTGAACAGGGCAGTCACAAATATCGCATTTGCCGTGGATCAAAATATAGTAGGCCGTAGCTGGGTGGATGATTTGCTGGACGGGACATACCTGGTCGAGAATATTGACCCCAAATATATCAAAAACAGCAGCAGCTATGATCCGTTTTCTGATCCGGTTACCAACAGAATCAACGTGGGGGCAGTATTAGCTGACTGGAATAATATTTTTACCCCTGTACAACTGCTATCCTCAGAGCCTGACACGGAATATGTCGCTTTTTTGCAACTCGAAGCAGGCGCATCTCCAGACGAAAGAGATTCAAGCGCCGTTATAATCGCACGCTCGAGTAAAAGCGGCGGGAACTTTGTCTTGGAGGCAGGATTTAGAAATGACAGGGACTAAGAAACATATACACCATAGAGGAGTCAAAATATGAAACCTATTTTGTTGTTATTGATATCTCTGATTTTTATATGCCTCCTGCAGCCGACAAACCTTTTTGCGGAACAGGTGAGCGGGGATCAGGAAGAAATGACAGAACTGCAGGTTACATTAAAGGAATACAAGGATGAGGGCTATAAATGGATGGGCCCGGTTCAATACTTGGGGAAAACCATCGGCAAAATCAAGTTATACAGAAATAATCCGGTTTCATACAGGGTACTGGATACAATTGATGAAACCGGCGAGCAATGTAGCGTGAAAAAGTATGATTTTGTCTATGTCCTGTCAAAGCAGGGCCATGTGGTTCTTATCTGTCTGGACAGGGAGGGTAGAGACAATGCCTGATATAATAAAGTCTGTAAAAATAATTTGTGTGGCAGTGATTCTGGCCCTTTTTTGGTTTTCGCCTGTTTTCTCTTTTGACGAGGAATCAGTTCCCCTTCCACCGTTTCTTACTGATGAAGTGGAACCCAATGTTGTCCTGGTGATGGATTATTCAGGGAGCATGCAAGAACCCGCTCATTATCCAGCTAATCGTCGGTGTTACTATGACAGCAGGCCTTATAGTTGTAGTGGAGATTCCCTTGTATCTTGTTATTATGATATATCCCCTTCACCAGAGGATGGGTATGACAATGAAAAAGTATATTACGGATATTTTGATTCTGGTTCTTATTATGAATACAACAGCTCTCAGGAATATTGGGAGAAAACCGACTATTCCGGCACACATCCGGGAGACCTGGATAGAACCCCGCAGGTCCTGCACGGCAACTTTCTTAACTATCTGGTGATGTCCAGAATAGATCTTTCACTAAAAGCCCTGATTGGCGGGAAGGCGGAGTGCCCTGATGGAGCAAACTACTGCGTACTCAGGCCCCAGGGAGGAAGAAGATGGGTTGAAGTTCCGGATACGGATGGTAATACGATCGCAAGATTTCATATAAGACCGGAAAATTATGCATGGGGTGATTATAAGGATAAAGACATATTAATCAGTGTTGACTCCAGCACCACTTCAACTATAGGCACTTGCAGTGACCTTTATGCAAAGGTAAAAGTTAACGATGAAGCTTACACAGGTATTGTGCAGAACAATTTCAGGCAGGTCAGATTTACATTTATTGCCTATGCAAACGGCACTAATGACACAGCCGAGCAGGGAATGATCAAGTACAGCTATTATTATGATAAATTGATAAATGATCTGGGAATGGAGAGCATGATCTCGGCTATTGAAAATACAGTTCCATATTACTCTACTTATACTGGTGAGGCCATGCGCGAGGCTTACTATTATCTGAAGCAGGACAGCAATATGGCCGGATACAACAGTGATTATCATGAGCCTGGAACCAAGATTGATCCTTACTATGAAGTAAGAAACGAGGGTACGGAAGAAGAGGTTGTGGATCCTGCCTGGTGCCGTAAAAGTCATGTTGTGCTGATCTCCGATGGCGAATGGAACGGAAGCGTGGATCCGTATCAATACGCCAATCTTCTTCACACCGAGGATCTGCGCACAGCAGACGGTTTCCAGGACGACCAGACAGCTGACGTGTATACTCTTTTTGCTTTCTCGGATGCATTAGAAGGCATCAGATCAATGAAAACCGTGGCTGCATTCGGAAATTATGAGGATATTGACGGATGTACCGAGGACAGCCCTTATGGTCTTGATGTTACTGATGACAGCAGGTATGTGGACTATAGTGATTCAAACTTTGAGTGCAATCCGGACGACTCTGCAGGTGATTCCTGCTGCAGGGAGTGGGACGAGGACGGAGACGGTGTGCCGGATACATACTTCAGTGCAGCACACGGCGATGAAATGGAAGCCGCCCTCGGTAAGATTTTTCGCGAAATCAAGCAGGGAACTTCGTCGGGCACGGCTGTTACGGCCATAACTTCTGAAGTCAGTACCGGTTCAGTAATGACCCAGGCGGCCTTTTACCCTGAAAGGGATTTCGGCGGCGGCAGAAACGTGGAATGGGTCGGGAATCTATATGGTATATGGTACCTGAACGCTTATATAGATGATGCCCTGGTTCAGAATATCAGGGAAGATACCAATGAAAACAGGACTTTGGACGTACCTGACGATTATATTCTCGAATATCAAGTAGACCAGGAGCTTTTGCAAATCAATGCGTATGATTCAGGCGATGACGGCTTTAAAGAAAATCCGGATTCACCTGATAACACATATACCTCCCTGGACGATGTGTCCAATCTTATCAACTATGGATATGTGCTGGAAAATACCCCCGCATCAGACAGAAAGATTCTTGGTGTGGCTGAAGACGGAGAATCCCTGCTTGATTTTACTACCTTAAACAGCAGCCAGTTTGATGCTTTACTTGGTAATAACCCCGATGAATATGATGACTGTCTTTTGGATTCCGGAAGTCCTAATTATCAAAAGTTGATCAGTTTTGTGCGGGGCGAAGAAGTATTTGATTGTCGCTCGCGTATCTCAAGGGATGGCAACGTGTGGAAGCTTGGCGATATAATCTCTTCCTCCCCGACAGTGGTAAATCACTATGATGATGATAATAAACTCATGTACAGGATGGTTTACGCCGGAAGCAACGACGGGATGCTTCACGCCTTCCGCCTTGGCCATATAAAACCCCAGTCCGATCCAATGCATCCTGCAACTTTGTGCCAGGAATACGATCTGAACAATTCCATTGCCTGTGATGAGGATAAAATTGGCAAGGAGGAATGGGCCTTTATTCCGATCGACAGCATGCCGTATTTGCGCTACATGGCTGACCCGGCCTATAAACATATTTATGGTGTGGATCTAAAGCCTTATAGAATTGATATCAGCAGTGCGGAAGAAGACAAAATCGTACTTGTAGGAGGCATGCGTTTAGGCGGAGGGTGTGCAAACGGACCGGATTATGTTCAACCGCCGAGCGACATACCGGCGGATCTGTTGGGTGATGAACCGCAGGTGGGGCTTTCATCCTATTTTGCCCTTGATATTACAGATCCCCTGAATCCTGATTATTTGTGGCGATTTACAACTGAAGGCATGGGTTTTACCTATTCAGGCCCTGCTTATGTCAAGAGAAAGGACAGCAGCGGCGATTACAGGCATTTTGTTGTTATTGCCTCAGGCCCCACAGATTATGACGGCACTGCCCAGCAACCCCTTCAAATCTATGTTGTTGATTTGGAAACCGGTGAACTTCTTTACACCCACGAAGAACCGAACTTTAATAACGCCTACGGCGGCAGGCTGTTTAATGACGGCATAGACATGGACAAAGACGGACAGACCGATTATGTTTTGCTGGGATTCACCAATAATGCAAATCCTAATTCAGATACTTACGAACAGTTAACCGGAGGAGTTTACAAAGTTTATACAGGCGGAACAAATCCCGGTACAGACTGGGATTTTGATGTTTTAATGTCGAATAACATCGGCGACCCTGTTACCGGTCCTGTTAAGGTAATGAAATGTTTTCCTGAAACAATTCCTTATCCGTATATGTATTTTGGGTCAGGACGATTTTTTGTGCCCGACGATAAAACCGAACAAAATACAAACGATTTTAACCATTTGTACGGAATACCATTTGTATGCGATGCAGAAAATAATTGTGATACCACCAGCATAAGCAACCTGACAAAAGCAAGTGATTTGGATTGTTCTGATCTGCAGGGAGAGAAAATAAAATCCGCAGGCTGGAAGGTGCCTTTAAACATAGCCCAGGGAAACTATCTTCGCGAGCGGTGCTATACCGATGCTGTAACCTCTGACAGAAATATCGTGGCTTTCAGCACCGCGATGCCCTCCAGTGTTGTTTGTGACTGCGGCGGCCAAAGTCGCACATGGGTGCTAAACTGTGCTACCGGAATGGGGCTGAATTTTGATATTTGCGATGGTACTGATGACAGCTATATGGTAGACGCGGAGCTTCAATTCAAAGTTTTTCAGCAATTGTCAGGAGGCGATATTCAACAGTACGGCAGATCAGATTTTGATGACACTACCGGCTCCACGGGACCTCCCGATCCGGGACTGCCGGGTGGGGACCCCCCTCCTCTCATGTTTCCACCGCAAACTGATACCGAGATATACTGGAAGCAACGATAAATCGACCACCGCCCAACAGTGTACTCGATTTATAAAAACCTCCCGGCTGGATGATCAAGGATTTTAAGGCAACCTTTTTCATCCGGCCTTTATTATGCAGGCCCCACCTCCAACCAGATTTTTGCTTGACGATAAATGGCGCTTATTGGTATATGATTAAATTTCGTTTGATCTTCTGGTCCATTTGCTTATTTTTATTTTATTTAGATAAACAGTGAGACAGGGAAGGAGTTTTTGCCATGACCAGGTATGTTTATACATTTGGCGAAGGAACTGCTGAAGGAAGCGGCGCACAGAAGAACCTGCTGGGCGGAAAGGGCGCAAACCTTGCTGAAATGGCCAAAATCGGCCTGCCGGTTCCGGCCGGTTTCACGCTTTCAACTGACTGCTGCGTCTATTACATGAAGCACGGGGATTATCCCGAGGGGATAGAAGACGAAGTTGAAAAGGCCCTGGCAAAGACAGAACAAATAATGGGCATGAAATTCGGCGATCCCGATAATCCTCTCCTGGTATCCTGCAGGTCAGGTGCCAGAAAGTCCATGCCCGGCATGATGGAAACAGTATTAAACGTTGGCCTTACCTCAAAGACCATTCCCGGATTGATCAAAAAGACCGGAAACGAGCGTTTTGTGTGGGACGCCTACCGCCGCCTTATAACCATGTTTGCAGATGTTGTAATGGAAAAGGCAGAAGGCATAGAGCCTGAAGAAGGCATGGAAATCCGGACCCGGCTCGATGACCTGATGGATGAGATGAAGGAGCAGAAGGGTTATTCAGGGGATACGGATTTTACCGCAGAGGACTTTAAAAAGCTCTCTGACATGTTTAAGGACAAGATCAGGGAAGTGCTTGGCACAGATTTTCCGGATGATCCAAAGGTTCAGTTGTGGCAGGCAATTGGGGCTGTTTTTAAGTCCTGGAACGGAAAGCGCGCGGTATCTTATCGCCGCATTGAAGGCATACCCGATGAATGGGGCACCGCGTGCAACGTGCAGAGCATGGTGTTCGGCAACATGGGGGATACTTCTGCAACAGGGGTCGCCTTTACCAGAAATCCGGCCACAGGAGAAAACAAGTTTTACGGCGAATGGCTGCCAAACGCCCAGGGAGAAGACGTTGTTGCAGGCATCCGCACGCCCAATCCCTTAAACAATGATACCAAGACAGAGCAGAACAAACATCTTCCCTCTCTTGAAGAGGCCATGCCTGATACCTACAAAGAGCTTGTGAATGTGAGAAACAAGCTTGAGTCCCACTACAGGGACATGCAGGACATTGAGTTTACCATCCAGGAAGGAAAGCTTTACATGCTTCAGACCAGGGTGGGAAAGCGTACAGGCATGGCTGCATTAAACATGGCTATGGACATGCTCTCAGAAGGTCTTATTGATGAAAAAATTACTGTTACAAGAGTTTCTGCCGACCAGTTAAATGAAATGCTCCATCCTCTGGTGGACCCGGCGGCCGAGAAAAAGGCCGAGCCGGTTGCTGAAGGCCTTCCCGCGGGCCCGGGAGGAGCTTCCGGGCAGATTGTTTTTACTTCAAATGACGCGGTCCAGTGGTATAAGGACGGCAAGAAGGTAATCCTGGTACGCGAGGAGACAAACCCGGAGGACGTTGAGGGCATGCGCGCTGCAGAGGCGATTTTGACCGCCAGGGGCGGCATGACCAGTCATGCAGCGCTTGTGGCCAGGGGCTGGGGCAAGTGCTGCATCGTGGGCGCCGGGAACTTAAAGGTTGATCTTCAGGCCAGGACAGTGTCCACAAACGGAAAGACGTATAAGGAAGGCGATGTTTTTACCTTAAACGGTACCAGGGGCTATGTTTACGAGGGCGAGCTGCCCATGATAGACGCCACAGAGAATCCCAGGCTTAAAAATTTCATGGAAATCGTAGACAGCCTCAGAACAATGAAGGTTCGCACCAATGCGGAAACCGCCGAGGACGTAAAGATCGCCAAAAGCTTCGGGGCGGAAGGAATCGGATTGTACCGCACGGAGCACATGTTTTACGGTGAAGGCTCTGAGAAGCCCTTGTTTCTGCTTCGCAAGATGATTTTAAGCGTAAACGAACAGGAGCGCAGGGCTGCCCTGGATGAACTTGCTCCGTATGTAAAGGATGACATAAAAGAGACTCTGGAGATCCTGGACGGATATCCGGTGACGATCCGGCTGCTTGATCCGCCTTTGCACGAATTTGTTCCGCACAGCGAGGAAAATCAGAAAAGGCTTGCAGAGGCACTGGGAACCGACGTGGACACAGTGGTAAAGCGCAGCAACGCCCTGCGGGAATCCAATCCCATGATGGGCCACAGGGGCGTGCGCCTTGGCATAACCTATCCCGAGGTGGCAGAAGCCCAGATAAGAGCGATTCTTGAGGCTTCAGCAGAACTGGTAAAAGACGGTAAAGACCCGAAGCCGGAGATTATGATTCCGGTTACCTGCGATGTGGCGGAACTGGACATAATGAAAGAGATTACTGACAGGATATATGCGGAGGTAACTGAAAAATTCGGCATAAAGGAAATAGACTATGACTTTGGCACCATGATAGAAATACCGCGGGCTGCTGTGCTCTCGGATCAAATGGCGAAAACCGCGCAGTTTTTCTCCTATGGCACAAACGATCTCACCCAGATGACATTCGGGTTTTCACGCGACGATATAGTAGGCTTTATGGCTGATTATCTGGACCGCAGGATACTGCCGAAAGATCCGTTCCAGACCCTGGACATGGAAGGCATTGCTCCCATGATAGAGGACTCGGTTGAAAAAGGACGCAGCACCAGACCGGATCTCAAGGTAGGAATCTGTGGTGAGCACGGCGGGGATGCGGAGTCTGTGAAATTCTGCTACAGGACAGGCTTTGACTACGTTTCCTGCTCACCATACAGGCTGCCCATAGCAAGGCTGGCTGCAGCCCAGGCAACCGTGGACTACGAAGAGGATAAATAAATACCTTCTTTTCCTTCCCCCTCCCCCAAAAAGCCCTCTCCCCTTGCGGGAGGGGGCTTTTTAATTAACGCACAACGAACAGGTTCACCAAATTGCTTTCTGACGGAGCAGATGATCTGCAAGCACCAGGCAGACCATGGCTTCGCATACAACGTTTATGCGGGGAATGGCGCTTATGTCATGGCGGCCCTTAACAGAAATGGTCCGGGGCTTGCTGTTTTTATCCACGGTGTTCTGCTCTTTAGCAATCGAGGGGATGGGCTTTACAGCGACACGTGCGATTATGTCCTGGCCGGTGGAGATGCCTGCAAGTATTCCCCCTGCATTGTTTGATCCAAACCGGTCCGGAAGTATCGGATCATTGTTTTGAGAACCTGTTTTGTCAGCAGCGGAAAACCCGGACCCTATTTCAACACCCTTGACAGCGCCTATGCTCATAAGCGCACGGGTAAGCTCTGCATCCAGCTTGTCAAAAACAGGTTCGCCAAGGCCGGCCGGCATGTTGCAAACAAGTATCTCAACGATTCCGCCGATTGAGTCGCCCGCCTTTTTTACCTCTTCCACCCGTTTTTCCATTTGCCGGGCAGCGTCTATATCAGGGGCAAGAAACGGGTTTTTCTCAATTGTGCTACTGTCAAATTCTTTGCACGTTATGCCGCCAAGTGCGCGGGTATAGGCAAGGACCCGGATGTTTTCGCGCTTTAAAAGGGTTGCTGCAACAGCGCCTGCAGCCACCCTGGCTGCTGTCTCACGGGCAGATGCCCTGCCCCCGCCGCGCCAGTCGCGGATGCCGTATTTTGCATCGTATGTAAAATCACCGTGTCCGGGCCGGTAAAGCTCTGCATAGGGTTTATAGGCTGAAGAGTCGATGTTTTTGTTTTCAATTACCAGGCATATCGGGGTGCCGGTTGTTTTGCCCTCAAATACGCCTGACAGGATTTTTGCCTGGTCAGGCTCGCGGCGAGCGGTACCGGTTTTTGTCCGGCCGGGTTTTCTGCGGTCCATCATTTCCCGGATGTCGGATTCTGAAAGGTCGATATTCGGCGGGCATCCGTCTATTACAGCGCCCAGGGCCGGGCCGTGGGATTCACCCCAGGTTGTGACCCGGAACAGAGTTCCGAAGGTGTTTGCTGACATGGCTGCTCCTTATAATGGTTTCGCAGATCTGTTTAACATCGGTATTATCGGTTGGAACCTGCATGTGGCAGGCGCTTTCATACAACGGGGTGCGTTGTTTTAGGGTATTTCTGACTTCTTCTTCAAGGGGGTCCTGGCTGAGCGGAGGCCGCCGGCCGGCCGTGTTTTCATCTGCCCGCATCCTGGAAAGTATGGTCCCGGCCCCGGCTGTGAGCCACACAACAAAACCGGTTTCTTTCATGCAAAGCACGTTGTTTTCGCGAAGCACCGCCCCGCCGCCTGTGGCCGCGGCAATCCGGTCACGGTCAGAAATGTCGCGAATGATTTTTTCTTCCAGATCCCGAAAACTTTCCCAGCCGAAATATGATACGTAATTTGATATGTGCATGCCAGCCTCTTGTTCAAGCAGAAGATCGGTGTCTGTAAACTCCATGTCCAGTTTTTGTGCAAGATGCTTTGCAACTGATGTTTTGCCGGTGCACCTGTATCCGATCAGGTAGATATTCATTTTTCATACAACCTTTCAAAAACCTCCCAGAAACCCGGGAAGGATTTTTCGACACATGAGGGAGTGCGGATTGTTATTTCCGGCACTGCAAGTCCGGCAACTGCAAAGCTCATGGCAATTCTGTGATCATCGTATGTTTCGATTTCAGCACCATGGGGGCTGCCACCTGTTATTTGCAGGCCGTCCTGTGTTACGCTCACTTTAACGCCCATTTTTGTAAGTTCATTTGCAACAGCGGTAAGGCGGTCGCTTTCTTTTTCCCTGAGATGCGCCGCGTTTCTGATAACTGTTATGCCTTTGGCAAATGCGGCTGTCACTGCAAGCGTGGGCACCAGGTCCGGCATGGCTTCCATGTCAGCATCCACTGCCGAGAGTTTTCCGCCTGTAACGGTGATGCCGTCTGACTGATAAGACACGCTGCAGCCCATTTTCTCCAGGATTTTTACAAACCCTGCATCTCCCTGGCGGGTATCAGGGGATATGTCTTTGACCTTGACGCGTCCGCCTGTAATTGCGGCAGCAGCCCAGAAATAGCCGGCCTGGGAGCAGTCCGGTTCAACCGTATATTCGCCCGGGTTATATGACTGGCCGCCCGGCACCCTGAAAAAGGTAAATCCATTGTGCTCGTAATTTATACCGAACACGGACATGATATCAAGGGTCATTTCCACGTACGGGCGGGACACCGGGCCTGCCGTGACATCAATATCAAGGCCTTTTTGCGTGCACGGGGCCATTAAAAGCAGGCCTGACAAATACTGGCTGCTTCTGCTGCAGTCTATTGAGACTTTTTGTCCGGTTATCTCCCCTCCCCTGATTTCAACAGGCGGACAGTTATCATTGTTTACTGCTTTGGCTGAAACCCCGATCTGCCCCAGGGCGGACAGCAGTTCTTTGATCGGCCTTTCGTGCATGCGCTCTGTTCCGCAAAATTGGTAAGGCCCGGGCCCGAGCGCGGAAACCGCGGTAAGCAGCCTCATTGAGGTTCCTGAGTTGCCGAGATATATGGTTTTCGGTCCGGGTGAAAACCTGCCTGAAGAACCGTGCACGGTTATTTTATTATTACTATTTTCAATATTTACACCAAGCTGGCCTAATGCCTCTAAAGTATAATTTGTATCCTGGCTATTTAAATAATTGTAAATATAAGATATTCCGTTTGAAAGAGCAGCAGATACAGCAATTCTGTGCGAGTAGCTTTTAGAGCCGGGGACACTCACTGTAGCGTTGATTTTGTCAATACACTTAATTTGCAACATGTATATATATTTTTTGGATTACTTACCCAAATGGTTTCATTTTCAAATTAGGCAGGGTATTTAGCAGCTACTCAATTTGCGGGATTCCTCTTGCTGCATGCCAGACTCTTATAATCTCGACAGCATTCGTATCGTTTCGTACCCGGTAAACTATCCTGAAAGGTTTACGGATGACCTCCCGGATACCGGGATCGCCAAATTCCGGAACAATTCGGCCTGATTCCGGAAAATCAACCAATCTTTCCACAGTATGAAATAAGCTTCTGACGAATTATTCGACTGCTGAAGGTCTGTCCTCTGCAATAAATATCGAAATGTCATTGAGATCAAATTTTGCCGTTGGAGACCAGATCAGCTTGAAAGCCATTCACTGAACTCCTCTTTGACCTGCTCATGGGCAATACCCTTACCAGCATCAAGCTCCTGGATTCCTTTACGAACACCTGCAACAAAGTTGATTCGTTCCTGGATGTCTTCCCAGGTCGCATCTTCCGGCAATTGTTTAATACTTTTTATGGCTAATTCTTTGGTAGTCATTTTACACCTCAATCAAAAGTTTGCCATTATTTTACATTATTTTTTAATATGATCCACAAAAAAAGTATTTGTCAATCTTGTAAATATTCATACACAACCTTCCGCATTTGTTCCACCGGGGCCTGTTTGCCGGTCCACAGGAAAAACTGGGCTGCACCCTGTAAGACGAACATGCCAACCCCGTCAATTGTGCGACAGCCCAAAGCTTCGGCCCTTTTAAGCAGGCTTGTGCGCACGGGGTTGTAAATAATGTCCATTACACACATGCCCGGTCTTAAGGCGGATTCAGGCACGGGCATGGTATCGGTATGAGGGTGCATGCCCACGGATGTGGTATTTATAAGTATGTCAAAATTTTTCCCGGAAATCTCTTCCATATGAACTGCCCGGGCATTCAAATCCTCTGCGAGCAGGCGCGCTTTTTCATGTGTGCGGTTTGCGATGTAAACATTTAGGTCTCTTTTTATTAATCCGTGGCATACCGCCCTTGCAGCCCCGCCCGCCCCTATGACCAGCGCTTTTTTTCCTGAGGCCGAAGAATATTCCTCCATGGCCTGAACCGCGCCGATTCCGTCAGTGTTGTATCCCGAAAGTTTGCCGTCGCAATTGACAATTGTGTTTACAGCTCCGATTTCGCGGGCGTTTTCATCGATTTCATCCAGGCTCTTTATGATTTCAACCTTGTGGGGGATGGTCACGCTTGCACCGCGGATACCCAGGGCGCGGATACTGTCTGCCGCGCCCCCTGGATTAACCGTATCAAATGCAACGTATACCCCGTCGCAGCCTGCTGCATCAAGTGCGGTATTGTGCATGAGCGGGCTTAAGCTGTGGCCCACGGGATGCCCGATAACGCAGTACACAGGGGTTTTTGCGCTTATCTTCATGTTATTTTTCCGTTATTGTCTCATCGATTTTCATGCCAAAGTGCCTGCCCGAGTCCTCAGTTGCCGCAAGCACCCGGTCGCCGGGTTTTAGAACCGCCACTGAAACAGGGTTTCCTTCAGGATCTGTAAGACGGATGGTTTCAGCGTTCTGGACAATGGTTGAGATTTCGCGTTCCCCGATTTTCGCCCTGACCAGCATGAGCGGCCGTTTTTCGATTTTTAAGCGGCCCACTATGCCCGGACTTGTCTCGCCACTGTAATTTACTATAAGGACCTCGTCACCTGCTGCAAGCTCTGAGAGATATCTTGTTTTTCCACCCGGCACCCTGGTATATGCGTGTACAGGGCCGGCGTTTACCCTGAAGGGCCGCGGTGCGACGTAAGGATTGGAAACACTTTCAGAATGCACCAGGAACAGAGCACTGCTTGCGTTTCCCACCAGCATGCCCTCGCCCTCCTTCATGTCAGAGCAGGTATCAACACAAACCCTGTCTCCCATGCCCAGTGGCTTTAATTCCGCAATTTCCGCGATCTCCAGGTCCAGGGCTCCGGTTTCGGCCTTTAGCACCAAAAGGGCTTTTTTAAGATCAGCAGGATCTGAAGGGGTGTAGAGGATGTGTCCCACCCCTTTTTCAAGTATGCCGAATGCTGTTTTTGCCTCGTCAATGCTTTCCACCTGGGCGATTACCTCAGCCCCCCTTGCTATCAGGTTTTCAAGCGGAATTATTGTCCAGTCGCTGCATGTAAGTATTACTTTTTTATCTCTTGCCAGCCGGGCGATTTCTTCTTCATCGTCACTGGAGGTCACTGTAAAATAAACAACATCCTTGCCTATTTTCAGGTCCCCGTCTTCTGCTATGGTTTGGATGCGGCCCAGCGATTTTGCGGTATCCGAGTATCCGGGAGGTATAACAAGCCCGTCCGCGCCGCCTTCCAAGGCTGTTGTGGCGAGCTTTTTATCCCAGGGATCGACTTTTACCCATATTTTTCTGCTCATATAGCACCTCGCGGACTTGCTTACTTTTCAAGGATTTTAAGGGCATTTTCAACAGAGCCGTTTTCAAAAATGATCGAAGACATTGCTTTTATCATCTTTGCAGGATCCTTGTGCTGAAACACATTTCTGCCTATGGAAGCCCCTGATCCGCCAGCATCAATTGCACCTTTTACCATTTCGAGAATATCCCGGTCAGAGTCCATTTTAGAACCGCCTGCAATAACAACAGGAACAGTTGAGCCTTCCACCACCTCGCGGAAACTCTCCGTGGAGCCTGTGTATGACACCTTGACAACGTCGGCGCCCATCTCACAGCCCACCCTTGCAGCATGTTTTACCACGGAAACGTCAAATTCGTCCTTTATTTTTTCCCCCCTGGGATAGACCATGGCAAGAAGCGGCATGCCCCATGTCCTGGCTTCGGCTGCAACCCTTCCGAAATCGTTTAACATTTCCTTTTCCTGGTGATCCCCGATGTTAACATGAATGGATACGGCATCCGCGCCGAGTTTTATAGCTTCTTCCACGCTGCATACCAGGGTTTTGGAATGCGGGTATGGCGACAGACTTGTAGATGCGGACAGGTGAACGATAAGGCCGATATCAGAGCCCCGCCTGCGGTGGCCTGCGCCCACAAGCCCCTTGTGCTCGACAATGGCGTTTGCGCCGGCCTCTGCCACGGCTGCCACAGTGCTTTTAATGTCTTTTACACCGTCTATGGGTCCGACCGTGGTACCGTGGTCAAGCGGTACAATGATTGTGCGCCCTGTGTTTCTGTCCATGATACGTTCCATGCGGATGTGTTTGCCGATGATTGTCATTTTTCTCCTCCTTTGTCAGATGGGCCTGTAAGAAGTATTTTTACAGGCACAGGCAGTTTTGAGTTTTAAGTGATTCGTATAAAGTAAAAAGGCCGTGGGGTTTTTTCTCCACGGCCTTTTTGAAACAAAAAAGCCGCGGGCGATTTCGGGTCTGCCCGCGGCTTTGAAAGCTTGTTTTTTATGTTATAACAGCATCAGCGCGCACCAGGCAGACCCGCGGCATAAAAATAATAATAATAGCCGTAATAAAACCATGTTCTGCCTGTGCAAATGTCTGTCATGGTGGTGTTTGATCCTTTTTTCTGTATTTTATACGTAATCTTGCTGAATCGTTTCTTCTTGTCAAGAGTTTTTTCCCGGGACCTTTTTCAAATCTTATACTTGCCGAAGTCTTCGGGGGACAGGTTCTGCAGGTATTCGGTCCATTTCTGGCCCTGGTCGCTGTCATCTGCAACCTCGAACTCCCCGTTTTTCACTTTGAGCTGCTGGACCACACTGTCATCGACGTAGATATCCGCCTTAAGACGCAGGGCAAGTGCTATTGCATCGCTGGGCCTGGCGTCCACGATAAATTCGCGGTCCTTTGCAAAGCAGTAAATCTTGGCGTAAAACGTGTTGTCCTTTAAATCGCACACCTCGATCCTGGGTACGGTGATTTCAGCCTGCTGGATGAAGTTTTTAAACAAGTCGTGGGTCATGGGCCTGTCGAATTCAATTTTCTGCAATACGGATGCAATGGCTGCGGCCTCGTTTAAGCCGATCCATATAGGCACCGAGAACTCGTCCTCTGCGGCGTTTAATATAAGAATCGGCGCGTTTGTAGACGGGTCGATTGCAAGGCCTGCCACCGTCATTTCATGCAGCATGGATTTTTCCTCCTTTGGTATTTTGTTGCCCAGCCGATTCCTCCACCGGCATTTTTCCTTTAAGCGAATTGGCGCATGGCCGGTATATTTGCACCGGGATTGTTTTCCCGATCAGATCCCCGGGCCGGAGTCCGCAGGAGCGGGGGTCAATCTCAAAGTTAACTATCCTGTTTTCAGGCGTACGCCCGGTCATTTCAACACGGCCGGCAGAACCGGTATTTTCTTTGCCGCGGCCGTGCTTGCTGCAGCCTTCCACCAGCGCATTCATGGTTTTTCCCACGAGATTTTCATAAATACTACGAGTGATTTTCTCCTGGGCGCCAAGCAGTTCCTTTAACCTTGCACTTTTTTCGCCGGGATCGACTTTTCCGCCAAATTTTCTTGCCGGTGCCTGGAGTCTGTCAGAGTATTCAAACGCAAACAGGGTGTCAAAGCCGACTCTTTCCAGCAAATCGAGCGTTGCTTCAAAATCCCGCCTTGTCTCGCCCGGAAACCCGACAATCACGTCGGTTGTAACAGCAATATCCGGGCGAATGCTTCGCAGCCTTTCAATACGCTCCATATAGGAATCCCGGGTATATTTTCTGTTCATCCTTTTTAGCACAGCGTCAGATCCTGACTGCACGGGCAAATGAATATGATTGCAGAGTTTTTCAATGCCGGAGTATGCGTCAACCAGTTCTTCGGATAAATCCTTTGGGTGAGATGTTACAAACCTTATGCGTTCAAGTCCTTCAATTTCTGCTGCCTGGCGGAGCAGCCCGGCAAAAGAGGTCAGTTTTTCCTTCTTCCCGTAAGAGTTAACATTCTGACCCAGCAGGGTGACTTCTTTGGTTCCCGCAGAAACAAGGGTTTTTATTTCATCCAGGATATGCTGCGGTGGCCGGCTCTCTTCCCTGCCCCGCACATAGGGCACCACGCAATAGGAGCAGAAATTGTCGCATCCCCGCATGATGGTGACATATCTGGAGACCCCGCCCTCATATCTGCGAAAGGCGGCATTAACATCAGCATCGTATTCATCGGCGCTGCTGCTTGCAGCAGGCTTCGGATCCGGCATTTCAACATCGGCAATGGGACCCTCCCTGTTTTCAAGCGCCTTTATATAATCCGGAAGTCTGTTGATCACCCTGGTTCCCAGTATCAGGTCGACCTGCCCGAATCGCCCGGCAATTTTTTCAGCCTGCTGCTGGGCCACGCATCCTGCAACCACTATCTTCATATGCGGCCTTCTTTTTTTGATCCCGCACAGGCGTCCAACCAGGCTGAAAACCTTCTGTTCAGCCTTTTGCCTTATGGCGCAGGTATTTACAACTACAAGGTCAGCCTTCCACGGCGAGTCAGTGGGCTCATAGCCAAGCACAAAAAGCATATCCGCCATGCGCCCGGAATCATATACATTCATCTGACAGCCCAGGGTCTGGATCATGGCTTTTTTTAGTTTTTTTTCCTTCATATATCCTCGATCAGGTATTTTTCCGACAAATCAGAGAGGATGTCCTCCACTATTGCCTCGCACCCCGGGGCCGTATGAAGGACTATATGTCCTTTTTTTGCATCAATTGTCTCAAGCACTGCTATACCTTCATAGGCTTCAAGCAGATATTTAAAAAAACAAATCTCGCGGCGCTCTACTCTGAGATTTCTGCAAACAGTGCAGTTATTCGGGTTTTTGTTTTTCATTTCATCTTGATAATAACACCCCGGGCTGTGGTTTTGCAATATAATATAGGAATTTCATCCGGATGTTCAAGGGCATGCCTGTTTGGGGTGTTGATAGCAAATGATATGACCGCAATTCATAGCAAATGATTTGTCCGCTTTTGCAAATTTTGGGTAAAACTACTTGGCAAAAAGGAGGTGCAAATGAGCCAAGTAGATTATCCAGGATTTGCCTGGAGGTGGGCAA
>JAIPDS010000050.1 GCA_021737565.1 Desulfobacteraceae bacterium
AATAATGCCGAATCCATGATACAAAAGACTCGTGGACATATGCTGCCTCCTTTCTGTTTAGGTTTGCTTGCCTTTAAGAAAGGAGCACGTATGTCCACTTTTTTCAATTAAAAGTACGCTTCATCCGGAAGAACCATAAAAAGTGGACAAAGAAAAAGAGACGCATGGACTTTATGTTATCGGCAACACTTGATTTGATAATCTTCAGAATTTCCACGGTTAGATAGAGGACGCATAATAGCCGTATTGCTCGGTTTATTCCACTACACTTTGTTGCCGAGCGAATCGGGGCATTGCTCTTTATACGAGGCGAGATCAATACTTTGTGCTTCATCTGTTTTTTTAATATATATGATATTCACGGGGCAACGTGGTTTGTTTGAGATTTTTGCTGGGGTCCCGAGCACTTCTTTTCTGTTCTTTTATCCAGGTGGAATACAGTATTAAGATAATATAACTTTTTGCTCCCGACGCTGAAGGCCACGGCTTTGCCGAAACACACGAAGCGCTTGCGAAGGTGCTGCCAGTCGGTTTTAGAAAAAACGACTATGCTATTGGACGTTTTCTCCATGACCTTTGCTAGTTCAAAAACGGCTGGCATATGCCTTGTTATTTTTCAGTAGACACCTGCATCAGATGCCAGCCGCATGACAAAAACCCAAGATTTCAGAAGATTGCCAAGCCTCCGCCTTTTGTTGATATGATCATTTAGACATTTCCTTGTAACCGACTAACCAACCTTTATGCAATCACATGAATGATCTTTGGCCCACATTATTGCTCAGTGGGCGAGAAGGATGCCTGTCCGGTTTAGGAAAGCGGCTTGAAACAAGTTCATAAACCTCTTCTATGGTCTGACGGTAATTTTGACCCACCCTCAGGAAGGTACATTGTTCGGCCCCAAACGGGGCCCACGTTTCTGGATCGGATACTGTGAACAGTCCGATGGTCTGCGTATGGGCAGCACTGGCCAAGTGCATTATGCCACTGTCGGCACCAATGAAAACATCGGTGGCGCTTATGACAGCGCCAACCTTTCGGATGTCTGAACTGTAGAAAGTTGGAATCCTAAACGACAATTTGGAGTGGCCATCTGCCGGCAGAATTTCAACAAATTTGAACCAATAGAGTTTTTCGCTGAGCTGACCGTAGAAATCCGCCCACCATCCCTCGCTATAATCTTTCGCACCCGTGGCTTTGGTGAAAAGTGCGATGGTTCGATAGTTTTCCTGATCCATTGGTGCTGTTATTCCTTGTAGCACACTTGCTCCCCAGTCGGCCTCTCTTTGACTCAGTCGGATTTCCAATGGAGGATAATTCTCTTTTACAAGCGCAGAACAATCCGACAAGTGCCTCCTTAATAAACAAACGGGGTTTTTTGCAAAGTGTTTGGGCGCGCTGTCGTCCGTTTCCGTCGGTGTCGCAGCAATACAGTTAGTTGATTTGGCAAGCCGTGATAGAAAACGTCCAGAATTGGAAAAGGCGCTAGGGTTGATCACCAAGTCATAAGCTCGTTTGCGGATGATGCGTATTTCTTTAAAATATTTCACAGGCTGCCGGAAAGCAAACCGTGGAAGTTGATATATCCTACCGATCTGACCGAAATTGCGGTACAATTCCTGCGCCATTGGGGTTGTCGTGATGATATCAACTTCGGAACCTGGAAACCTTTTCTCCAGTTCAGACAGCAAAGGAGTCAGGCCGAGCAAGTTTCCAAGACTTTGCACTGTCTTGACGATAAGTATCCGATTGATTGAAAAATCAATATCAAGGCCTGGGTCGCTTGGTGAGTGTACGTGTTTACCTTTCGCTGTAACACGCTGAAACAGCTGACGGCGAAATCGCTTGAAATTTTTAAGCTGTAATAACTTCATGATGCCCATGAAACACCCCATTCTAAATATGGTCATGGATTCATTCAGCGCGATTTAGAAAACCCATACGCGGGGTTCTGCGCCGCCCAGCCATCAGGCGGCTTCACTGAAGGTGCTCAGATAGCTTGCAAACAAACGGTTTGTGCGGGCCAAGAGCAGCATATCCACCAGGTCTTCCACGATGCCCTCCGGCAACAGCCGACTTTCTTCGCGTGCGGTTTCACGGGGAAAATAAAGGATGCGTTTATCTCCATATTCCTTTTTTAAACCGCGAATCACGTCGTCACTGTCACTGACCACAAGAAAACGGTCGTTCGATTGGCAGCCCTCGATCAGGCGAGACAGCCGCTTCATGGATGGCTTGTGATATTTTTGTTGCCGGCGCGGGTGATCCCGCCAGCTGCGCACCTGAACCCCGATGATATTTTCGTCCAGGTTCGCATTCGCCCACTCGTTTGCTCTCTGCAGGATCTCTTCCCGTACAATTATTTTCCGGAAAAGCGGGCGGTAGATTTTCCGAAAGTACTCCTGGATGCGTTCGTACTCAAAATCGAGGTAACGGGCGTCGGCATTTGTGCCTTTGCGCTTGTAGGTCTTGGTAAATATCATATAACGGTATCGATCATCCGGGCGGCCGCGAAGAAGCCACAATGCCTTTCCGCAAGCACGAATCACGGGGTGTGCGCCGGCGCCTGCGGTGGAAAATCCAGAGGGCAGGTTTGCCTTCTCTTCAGGCAGCACAAGCAGCCGCCATGAATTGTGAGTGTCCGCTTGATGGGGAACGCTGTCAACACTGCACTCATTTTCAAACAGCTGGGGAAAAGCGGGCGGCATATGCCGGTTGATTTTCCAATGCACCCGGGTGTCTGCGGCCAGTCGCATGGCCGATACCCAAAATTTCAAGCGGTTGCCAAGCCCGGCGGCATTTGTGAATACGACCATTGATGGCTCCGCCATACTCTTTATGAAATCAGTTTTCGATGCTGTGTTGAATCGAGTTTGTCCGATTTGCAGTCGTTTGCTTGTACTTAATTTCTATCCGGCCTTTGGTGGATTGTCAAGCGACAATTATTGACAGATACCATCAAAAATACCATCATATGACAGTAGATTGCATCGGACAACAGGACATAAAAAAGCCCCGGAAATACTTTAATTTCCGAGGCTTTTATATTGAACCGGACTTAGCCGGATTGTGTTTTGGCTCCCCAGCGCGGACTCGAACCACGGACGCGGTGGTTAACAGCCACCTGCTCTGCCGACTGAGCTACTGGGGAACAACAGAGTTGATTTTGTATATTCTGACAATAAAAATGTCAAGAAAATTTGTCAATACAAGGTGCCCGCCCTACTTTACAGGCCCAGCCTTCAATCCCAGCTCTTCTAGTTGGGCCCTGTAGGCAGGGCCGGGCGCGGCCGTCATCAGGCAGGCGCCTTTCTGAGTCTTTGGAAAAGCTATCACCTCTCTTATGGAACTGCTGCCGCACAAAATCGCCATCAACCTGTCAAATCCGAAAGCTATTCCCCCGTGCGGAGGAGCGCCCGATTCAAGGGCTGATATCAGAAAGCCGAATTTTTCCTCGTATTCTTCCCTGGACATGCCAAGGGCCTCCAACACTTTAATCTGCAATTCCTTTTGATGAATGCGTATACTGCCGCCGCCTATTTCAATACCGTTTAAAACAAGGTCATAGGCCCTGGAGCGCACGGACAGAGGGTCTTTCTCCAGCTTGTCCATATCCTCCTCGGCGGGTGAGGTAAAAGGATGGTGTAAGGCCTGGTATCGTTTTTCCGTCTCGTCGTATTCAAGCATGGGAAAGTCCGTGATCCACACAAACCGGTATATGCTGTCATCTATAAGGCCCAGCTTTTTTGCAAGCTCGATCCGCAAATGTCCCAGTGCTTCATTTACGATTGAAGACTTGTCCGCGCCGAAAAAAACAAGGTCCCCGGGTTGCATGTCAAGACGTTCTGCCATTTTCTTTTTTTCCTCTTCGGAAAAAAATTTGGTGATGGGAGACTGCCATTCATCCTCCTTTACCCTGATCCAGGCCAGGCCCTTTGCCCTGTAGACAGCAACAAAATCCGTAAAATCGTCTATTTCCTTGCGTGTAAACCTCTCGGCACAGCCCTTGGCGTTTAAAGCCTTTACAATACCGCCTTTCCCGACGGCATCGGAAAAAACCTTAAACCCAGAGTCGGCCACAATATCCGATATATCGCACAACTCGAGCCCGAAACGGGTATCGGGCCTGTCCAGACCGTATCGGTCCATAGCCTCCTGATAGGTCATCCTGTCAAACGGTGCTTTGACCTCCAGGTCCAGCACCGCCTTGAAAATTTCAACAATCAGGCCTTCTGACACGGCCATGACATCTTGCTCGCCCACAAACGACATTTCCATGTCTATCTGGGTGAACTCCGGCTGACGGTCCGCCCGCAGGTCTTCGTCCCTGAAACATCGCACTATCTGATAGTACTTCTCAAAGCCGGATATCATGAGCAGCTGCTTGAAAAGCTGGGGCGACTGGGGAAGCGCGTAAAACGAACCCGGAGCAAGCCTGCTCGGCACCAGAAAGTCCCTGGCGCCCTCCGGCGTGCTGCGGGTTAAACACGGGGTTTCTATGTCGAGAAAACCCTGTTCATCAAGATACCTGCGGGCCGCGGCAGCAGCCCTGCTGCGCATCATGATGTTGCGCTGAAGGCTGGATCGGCGAAGATCTATATGACGGTGCTGCAATCTGGTGTTTTCATTTACCTCTATATCATCTTCTATCATAAAGGGCGGGGTTTCCGCCCTGTTTAATATTTTCAGCTCCGAGACCATCACCTCAATTGCGCCGGTGACAAGCGCGGGATTTTCCATGCCCCCGGGCCTTTTTTCCACCACGCCCCTTACTGCCAGAACATATTCATTTCTTATTGCATGGGCCTTTTCATGCACCCTGGCATCACGCTCAGGATTAAACACCACCTGGGTTATGCCCTGCCTGTCGCGGAGATCTATAAATATTACGCCGCCATGATCTCTTCGCCTCTGGGCCCAGCCCATAAGAACAACTTCCGCCCCCTCATCTGCAATACTCAGTTCATTGCAATGATGGCTTCTCCTCATACTTCCCAGTGTATCGGTCAACTGTGAGACTCCTTCTCCTTGCAGGGACAAATCAGCCTTCATGCTCCAGGACCGATTCGACCAGGCGGTCCATGGGCAGGCTCTTTTGATCCCGTGTTTTCATATTGCGCAATATCGCCTCATTTTGTTCAATTTCGCGATCTCCTACTATGAGAACGTTTTCCGCCCCCAACCTGTCTGCACGGCGCATAAGGGCCTTAAGACTTCTGCCCGAAAAATCGGCCTCGGTTCTCACTCCCGCATCAGAGAGCAGACACGCCCATTTTGCTGCAAGCTCCATGGCCGCCTCTCCCATGGGTGCCAGGAAAATGACAGGGCCGGGCTCCGGGGCGGGGATCTTTGTCTCCACCAGCTCCACCAGCCGGTCCGCACCTATTGCAAACCCTATGGCCGGCTGACTTGGCCCCCCCAGCATTTCCACAAGATTGTCATATCTCCCCCCGCCCGCAACCGCATTCTGGGCCCCGAGTTCTTCGGTCTGGATTTCAAAGGCCGTGCGCGTGTAATAATCCAGCCCCCGGACCAGGCGCGGGTCAATCTCATAGGGAATATCTATTGCATCAAGGGCGGCCTGCACCGCCCTGAAATGACTTCTGCAGTCCCCGCACAAAAAATCAAGCATGGACGGAGCATCAGAAACCGCATTCCTGCAAGGCTCCTTTTTGCAGTCCAGCACACGCAGCGGATTTTTCTCAAGCCGCCTGACACAATCCTCGCAAAGATCGCCTGTTCTATCAGAGAGCATTTCCGAAAGCTTCTGCCTGTAAGCCGGCCTGCATTCCGGACAGCCCAGGGAATTCAAATGAACACTGAGCCCTGTGACCGAAAGCCTTGAAAAATAAGTCATCAGCATAAATATAAGTTGGACGTCAATGTAAGGGGAATCAATACCGAAAACTTCCGCGTTTATCTGGTGAAATTGCCGGTAGCGCCCCTTTTGGGGTCTTTCCCTTCTGAACATGGGGCCTATCGTGTAAAACTTGCATACCGGATCTGCTGCGTACAGCTTGTGCTGAATGTATGCACGCACTACCGACGCGGTGGCCTCGGGCCGGAGTGTCAGCATCGTGTCCCTGCTTCCGGCAAATGTATACATCTCCTTTTCAACGATATCGGTATGCTCGCCGATGCTGCGCTGAAAAAGAGCGGTCTGCTCCAGCACCGGCGGTCTCATCTCCCTGAAGCCGAATTTCTCAAAATGCTCCCTTGCCGTATTTTCAACGTGCCGCCACACGGCAGTCTCAGGCGGCAGAATATCTTTAAAACCCCTTACAAGCTGTATCATGACCCGTCAATGCCCGGGCCTCCCGCAACCAATGTCCTTAAAACTCAGGTTTGCAGCAGTCCCTTATTGTTATTATTGTAGAAAACGCGCCGGCTGATAAAAATACACGGCTTTACCGGCCTGAGTATAATCTTATATATATATGGAAATTTCCTAAATGTTGTCAATAAATATGTTCGCCTTGACATCAGGCTCAAATAATATATAAAAGTTATTGTAATAATAAAATAATATAAACTGACTGTTACGCGAAATCCCTTGGATCTTAGCCCTGAAAATCCCTAAAAAGGAGAAATATCATGCCTGCCGCAATTACAAGCAAGAAACTCCTTGACATGAAAAAAAACGGGGAAAAAATTGTTGCACTGACTGCATACGACTTCCCGTTTGCCCAAATGGCCGATGAAGCGGGAATCCATCTTCTGCTGGTGGGGGACTCCCTTGGAATGGTGGTTCAGGGCGAAACAAACACCCTGGGCGTAACCATGGACCAGATGATATATCATACCCGAATCGTTGCGAAGGCCGCTGGCACTGCAATGGTTATCGGGGATATGCCCTTTATGTCATATCAAACATCACTTTCCGAAGCCCTCTTCAATGCCGGACGATTCTTAAAGGAATCGGGCGCTTCCGGGGTCAAGCTCGAAGGCGGGGCCGCTGTCTGCAAAACCATCAGAGCCATGACAGAAATTGGGATTCCGGTGATGGCCCATATAGGACTTACCCCGCAGTCCGTGCATCAAATGGGCGGATACAGGGTCCAGCGGGACCGGGACAGACTTTTGGAGGATGCCCGCAAAGTGGAGGAGGCAGGCTCGTTCTCGGTGGTGCTCGAAGGAATTCCCGCAGATATTTCAGAAGAAATAACCCGCAGCCTTGCAATTCCCACCATAGGGATAGGGGCGGGTGCGGCCTGTGACGGACAGATACTTGTAATGCATGACATGCTGGGAATCAATGCCGGCCATGTACCTAAATTTGTAAAAAAATATGCCGCCCTACGGCAAAACGCCGTTGAAGCGCTTCGCACTTACGCAGACGAAGTGCAAAGCGTTAAATTTCCGGACAAAGAACATTCCTACTGAAAAGACTGCAGCCGGGCATCCGTGATTAAATGAAAAAAAGGACCAGAACAACTCCTTTGCCCCTGACAGAGGATATCGGCCTTGTTGGCTACAGCGCGGATATACCTTTTAACAGGCTGTTTCTCGGCGTAGACAACCTCAGGTACGATGTATACATCAGTCCCAGATTCTTAAAAATAGCCTCTGAATTTATCTTCCAGCTTGTTTTAAAACATGCCGGCGCCTCGGAGGCACTACAGACAAGGCAAAAAATAAACTGGTTCCAGGAAATCGATCTCTTTAAGTCCGCCTGTACAGAGGTGATGACCGATGCAATAAACCAGGCCAAGGCCCGCTCAGAGGTGCAGATCGACTATCTTGTCCAGGCCGCGCTTGTAAAAAAACTCATCTCCGAAGTCGGCCAACAATACGAAACCGCAATAAGCCATTTCAAAAGCGTTATACGCAAACACGAAGTTGACCGCAGAACAGAGACCCACCTGCAGCTGCGCGAAGAAGTTTTTAACATCATTCAGAAGCGAAGCCGTATTATTCAGAATGCCGGAACGGAACTCTTTGATTATTTCCTGGCCGAACGAAGGTCGCTAAACGAGCTGCGCGCCCTTAACTTCGGGCAGGATGCACTGCTGGCCGATGAACTGTTCTCCAATCCCCTGCTGCATGCGGGCTCCAGGGCGGATGACTTCTTCATGATGACACGCTACGTGCTTCTCGGCTACCGCCTGGAAGACCCCTTAAATTACAATACACTGATAGAGATATTTAGAAATCTTTTTTCAGGAGCTCGGATTGAAGCAGACCGGATCATAAAAAACCTGAAAAACATGGAGCGCCTTTTTAATGTGTTTGAAACAAGGAACAAGCTGCAAAAGGAAAAACAAAACCGGAAAACCGATAAAAAACGGATTCTAAAACTTCGTGCCAGGGCCGGGCTCCAGGGAAAAATGCTTATGCGTGTATACCGGCAAATGCGACAGGAAAACCTTTTAAACTGTATTGTAGCAGCATACCGGGTTCCGGCCGTGATACAGGACTACTGCCCCCCGCTCTCGCCCCAGGAGTTGCTCCAGTTCGTTGTGGCGCCCAAGGCCCGCAAAAACATCATCCGAAAAATAAAACGTTTCAAAAAATATACGGGGAGGAAAATCTCCGTGTTCCGCCTTAAAAAAACCAGGCGACTTGCAAGGGTTTCCAGGCGGCAGAAAAAAATTCTCCTGTTACGATTCCTCGCGGACTTTGCAACCTATCACAGGGATCTGGACAATTACTATCTGTTTAATGAAACATCGGACTGCATCAACCTGGTCGAAGATGAAAAGACAATAAAACTTTCCCGGGCAAACAACACACTTTATGAATTCATGTGCGCCCGGGAGCAGTCCGCCGGCAAAAAGCCCGTGATACATCACGTGGTAATAAAGGCCGATGTTCGCGGATCAACGGAAATCATAGACCGGATGAAGGCAAAAGGGCTTAACCCTGCATCCAATTTCGCCTTAAATTTTTTTGACCCCATAAATAAGCTTCTTCCCCGCTACGGCGCACAAAAAATCTTTATAGAAGGAGACGCCGTTATTCTCGCAATTTTCGAACATCAGAAAGAACCCGAGAAATGGTACGGGGTGGCAAGGGCGTGCGGACTTTGCGTCCAGATGATAATGGGCGTGAAAAGATACAATGAAAAAAATATTAAAAATGGGCTCCCAGGCCTGGATGTAGGCATAGGGATCAGTTTTTCCAAAGGGGCCCCCACGTTTTTCTACGATGAGGATTCCCGCATAATGATATCTCATTCCATCAATGAGGCAGACAGGCTTTCAAAATGCGACAGGGCCCTTCGCAGGAACATTAAGAACAACCACCAGCCGTTTAATGTTTATCTTTACAGGCTTGATGATTCAGCATTGGAGTCGGGGAAACTGCCTTTAAACAACCCGGTCCTGCGCTACAATGTCATGGGCATTGAACTGGCGCCAAAAGCCTTTGCCAAACTCTGCCGGGAAATCCACATGAAAAAATTCAGAGGTCCCGTACCTTCACTGGCAATAGAAACTTTTACCGGATATACAGGAAAATTTCCCACCCCGGCGGGCAATTTTCAACGGCTTGTAATCCGCGAGGCGCAAATCCCTGAGGTTTCGCCCTCCGACTTTCAGGTCATCCGGATGACAGGGAAAAAATATTACGAAGTCTGCACCCACCAGGCCATCTACGAACACGTAAAGCATCTGTAACCGCCCAACCTGCATAAGGCGTAAAACCGGGTTGAAAACTTCGGCGTAAATTATTATAAAGAACCCATGGACAAGAAAGGCACGATAAGCACGGATAAATACATAGAGGCTTTAAAGGATATCAGCAGGGCGATCAACTCTGATCTGTACCTGGAGGAGATTCTCAAGCTAATAGTAATGGTCACCGCAAAGGTTACGGGGGTGGAGATCTGTTCCCTGTGGCTGCTCGAAGAAAACGAAAAGCAGACGCTTCTCCGCTTAAAGGCCACCCAAACCATTGAACCGGCATATGTCAAAGATCGGGTTTTAAGAATAAACGAGGGAGTGGTGGGCTATGTGGCTTCAGTCAAGCAGCCGCTGATCGTAAAGGATGTCCTGGCGGAACAAAAATTTAAGGAAAAGGAAATGGCCCGGGACCTCGGATTAAAATCCCTTGCCAGCGTTCCTCTTCTGCTTCGCGATGAACGGGTCATAGGCGTTTTAAACTGCTTTACCTCCGAACCGCATGATTTTACAGATACCGAGGTAAACCTGATAACAACCGTTGCTAACCAGGCTGCGGTGGCCATATTTAATTCGGAATTGATAGTAAAGACACGCGTTATTCAGGAAGAGCTTGAAACCAGAAAACTCGTGGAGCGCGCAAAGGAAGTGCTCATGAATCGCGGAAACCTCGATGCGGATGAAGCCTATAGGCGCATTCAGAAAAAAAGCATGGATTCCAGAAAATCAATGCGCAGCATTGCTGAAGCGATACTTTTATCTGAAGAGTTGTACTAGAACCCGCCCATATCCTGGTTTTTAAAAAAATCCAAAAAAATCTTGACTTACGCTTTCAAGTATACTATTTAATTGAAGTTATGGTGCACAATGGCGTGCAGGATATATTTACAATTTTTCAGACAGACAAAGGCGTCTTCATACAACAAGGGTGTGAAGGCGCCTTTTTGTTTTTCCCGCCCTTTTGCTTAACTGCTTTAATTAATTAATTATACTAAAATATATCGACTGCAGGGAGGATAACATGTCTGAAATGCGATTTTCAAAAAACAACGACGTACTCGGGACAACAAACCGGGGGAACCCGGCCGAATCAGGACTGTGCACACTTTGCAGGGCGGATTGTCAGGGCAAGTGCGAAACCTTCATGTCAAGCATCCTGGGACGCAAACTTCTTTACCCCAGAAGCTTCGGCATAGTAACGGCAGGGGCAAACAACACCACCCATGTCGGCGCATCCTATAATTCCCTGCGCATCCAGGGGTATGCCTACGGATCGCACGGCCTTCGGCAGGGGCTTTCAAACGATCCGGACGATTGTATTTTTCCGAATGTCAATCTTGAGACCGAATTCGGGCGGGAAATAAAGACCAAGGCCAGGATTCCGCTTATGACAGGTGCTCTCGGCTCCACCTTTGTGGCTGCCAAGTACTGGGATTCATTTGCAATCGGCGCATCCCTGGTGGGGATTCCGGTGGTGATCGGAGAAAACGTGGTAGGCATAGACCGGGAATCGGAAATTGCAAACGGCAGAATTACAAAAGCCCCGGAACTAGACCGCAGGATTGAAAGCTACATGCGCTATAACGATGGCTACGGCGCCATTATCGTGCAGATGAATGTAGAGGACACCAGGAACGGGGTTGCAGAATACATTGCAGAAAAATACGGAAACAAATGCATCCTGGAACTCAAGTGGGGCCAGGGGGCAAAGGACATAGGCGGCGAAATCCAGGTCACAAGCCTTGATTACGCTATATTCTTAAAAAAACGCGGCTACGTTGTCGATCCGGACCCGGAAAAGCCGTCGGTGCAGGAAGCATTCAACCACGGCTCCATTACCTCCTTTGCCCGCCACAGCCGGCTGGGCGCAACCAACCTGGGGCGGGTCGACCAGGTTCGCGAAGATTTTATGAAAAGCGTGGATTATCTGCGAAGCCTGGGCTTTAAAAGAATTTCCCTGAAAACCGGCTCCTATGGAATGGAAGAACTGGCCATGGCAATCAAGTTCGCCACCGAGGCAAAGATGGACCTTCTTACCATAGACGGCTCGGGCGGTGGCACGGGCATGAGCCCCTGGAACATGATGCAGAGCTGGGGAGTACCCTCCCTGCACCTGCATTCCAAGGCATACGAATATGCAAGCATCCTGGCCGCAAGGGGGCAACAGGTTGTGGACCTTTCATTTGCCGGCGGCTTCGCCCTGGAAGACCATATTTTCAAGGCCCTGGCCCTGGGTTCGCCCTACACAAAACTGATATGCATGGGCCGGGCAATAATGATTCCCGGCTTTGTGGGATCCAATATAGAAGGTGCACTCAACCCGGAGCGCAGGGAAAAAATCAGCGGCAACTGGGACAAGCTGCCCAAGACGGTCTCAAGCCTGGGCGGCAGCGCTGAGGAGATCTTTGCCAATTACTACGATGTTGAGGCAAAGGTGGGAAAGGATGAGATGAAAAATATCCCCTACGGGGCAATTGCATTCTGGACCCTTTCTGATAAGCTTTCCTGCGGGCTTCAGCAGCTCATGGCAGGCGCGCGCAAGTTCTCAATACCCGAAATACAGCGATCCGACCTGTTCTCCGGCAACCGGGAGACAGCGGAAATCACCGGCATTCCCTTTGTATGCGATGCAAATGACGAAACCGCCAAAAAAATCCTGAAAAGATAAACCCCGGCCCCCGCCCGACGGGGGGCGGGGGCGGCAACTTTATGATCATTACAATTACTGGGCCTCACGGTTTTTTACCGACCGGATCTCCCCGTTTTCGGCAAGAAGTTTGAATACCTTGTAGCTCCGGTCGCCCACAAAAACGGATTTGCCTACGCCGGTGGCGGCAACCGGGCTCTTGTAGCTTAATGTGATGATCCAGAACCGGTCATCATCGGTCAGTTCGGCTTCCTCAAAGAGGATCTTGCCAAGATCATGCTCTGGGTAGAGCTTTTTCAGATGTTCGATGGCCCTGTTGGAAGCTTCATTTACATCAATCATGGAATCACCTCCGGCAACTGCCGGCGGCCATTGCCGCAGACAGAAGGGTTTGTACAAAAGGAAGCAGGCAGTCAGAAACCGGCTCGCCCGTGTCGGGAATCAGGAGCAGATGACTTACGGGGTGGGGATTTAAAGCCGCAAGCCTTCCGGCCGAAGCAAATGCTCCCTGAGAAATAACGGTCATCCTGGCAAAACGGCAGCCAAAGGTGGCAAGCTCATCTAATGCCTGGCCAAAAGAACGCTCTGAAGCGGCGTCAATGATTACAAGGTTGTCACGGGAGCTGTCATAATCGGGCCGCAGTTCGGGCAAAAACCCCTGCTTCTGGGCGAAAAAGGCAGAAACCGGGGCACAGTCCTTAAAAGCCTCAGGCCTGGACATAACCGTGTCAACCGAGCTTCCCCGGAAATATTTTTCCTCCCAGAGCGATATCATTTCCTCGCCATAGGCTTCGGCCAGGGTCTGCCTGCCGGAAATGGAAACAAACTTTTCCCCCACCTGGTTGTCAACAGTTACCAGGGGGCCGTGTGCTGCAAACCCGAAGTCATAGGCTTCCAAAAGCCTCTTTCCGTGGCGGTCAAACCGCCGGACCCACGCAGGGCCGTTTCCTGTTGCCGGGCCGATGAAAAGGGCTGTTGCATAATCCCTGTTCTCATCGTTTGTCGCAATTATCTGCTGATACAGACCCCGGTCGTTAAGAAGGGCTGAAACAACAAATCCCGCCATTGCAAAATGACGCAGCAGAACCTTTGCCCTGTCTGGTCTTCGTTCCCGTAGAATTCGCGTAAAAAAAAGGAATACGGCAGCGTAAAGCAGGTCCTGGCTGCAATGCAGATCTTTTGCCTGCAAGGGGGCATAGGCGCCCTGCCGGATAAAAAACTCTGCGAATCGCTTTTCAAGCCCAGGGCCTATCCAAAAAAAATTTTCCTTCAGATCCGGCAGAATTTTTTCCAAAACATAATCTTCTGTTTTTTCCACTGCCAGCACAATCACAAGCCTGTCCCCGCCTTCGGTATGGAGGCGGGCTGCCGGGGACTCGATCCGGATAAAGCAGTCCAGAAGTAATGTCCAGTACTTTGCCACCGTCCTGGCGGCAGACTCGGCAGCCTTGTCCAGCGGCACCAAAACAATCTCCCCGTCCACTGCCAGTTGATCTAAAATAAAACCGGCAAGTTCTGAAAAATCCTTGTCAGGAAGCATCATCACCTGTTCCAGGGCATCTTCTTCGGCAAGCAGCCCGCATAATAACCGCATATCCCTGTATATTGCTGATTCCCAATCCGGAATATCCCCGCGGTTTTCCCATGCCGACGGCTCTTTTAAAGCCTCCCGGCGCTCCCTGAAATCCGGGCGCTGCATCCATTTTTCATTTTTCCGCGACAGATCAGCAATGGCTCGGCCGGCTCCCCGCCTCGAGATGGGGCGGCTCCTGCCGGCGGTTACTGATTTGGCACGGTTGCGCGGGAACTCGCCCGGCTGGCGGCCGTGGGCAAGCCCGAAATCGAGCCCGAACTGCATGTGAAACACAAGATCCACAAAAGGCTGCAGGGCGTCGTCAACTTTGGGTAAAATGGCTGGTGTGGCCCCGCCCAGCCTGCGCATATGCTCCAGGTATTCATGTTCAAAGGTTACCAGGGCATAATCGATATCCGCCTGGTGCAAAAATTCCATACAGACCAAGGCTTCCTGCATGCGAACCATATTGGTGGCGTTTACCAGCACCAGATTTTTTTTGTCCCAGTGGGCAAATACCTGTTTTTCCATATCCCGGAAATCAAATGTCTTGCCCATGGAGTACCAGGTGTTTTCTTCGAGCTTTAAGGCTATTTCCGGCCCTGTTCCCACATTATGCCTTGTATCGAGAATCAAATGGCAGATACTGTATTTATGGGACCGGCTTTGCATACGGCTCCAGCCGCGTAAGGCCTCATCTTCGAGCACTTCTTGTATTTTTTCCGGAAGAATGCGCATTCTGGATTTTAAAAACTCGGCTGTTTCCCGGTATCCCAGTTCAGCCAACAGGGCCAGGCAGAAACCCTCCATCCCAAAAAGCATGCAAAGTATACTTTTAACCGCGGAAACGGTCACCTCCTCGCCGCTGTATACGGGTATTACACCGCCGCTTTTGCGAAGGATCAGGGCCATGTCCGAAAAGGGCTTTTCCGTGATGCCCACGGCCACAATATTCCGCGCATAAATGTCTTTAGCAAACTGAACCATGTCTGCCGTAGTGCCTGACCAGCTCGCACAAACCACCAGATCCCGGTCCGGATTCATTGTTCTGGCGATATCATCTATCTCCACAGGGCTTGCAACCACTACCGGCAGCCCGGGCACCAAAGTGCGAACCATGCTTTTTGCCATGCCTGCCGCATGATAAGAAGAACCCATGCCCACCAGGAAAATCCGGCTGAGAGAGGATAACCCTGCGCCGAATCGCCTTTTTAAAAGACGCCTGTTTACGCCGAATCGTTCGAGTTCCGGGATTTGCGAAGCCGGCAGGTACAGCTCCACGAGTTCTTCGATGAGTCCCGGTATTTCCCTTAAATGGGTTTCGTAAAATGTCCTGTTAAGGCTGCGCTTGATCTGCACAGGGGAAATGCGGGTATAAAACGGCTCTATATCGGATTGTTCCCTTCCGTAAAAATCCGCAATCCGCACCTGGTAACTCACAGCTTCAGACGTTGGCCGGCTTTCCACGCATGCAAAAAGCTCTTCGCCCTGCAGGGGGGTGACCATCACCTCAAACTGCTTTAACAGCACTTCTTTTGCCGGGTGGGAATTTTTAAGCTTTCTTGCGGATTTCTGGATCTGCCGCTGGGAAAAAAGACCAAGGGCCGCGTTTACATCCGATACAAGCATCACTCCGCCGGCATTTTTCCGCTGCACGATAAAAAGCGGCCTGTTGTGGCTGGCCGCAAACAAACGGTGAGGCGAAAGCAGGCTCATTCCGGCCACGGCCACCTGACCTCCGTCCTGTATCATTACCTGCATGGCCCGGATAAAAGCCATCTCCTCGATTTCCTCTGCATTGGCATGGCGGAGACGGTAAAATATCTGGTAATCTATGTTGTGACTGCCCGCGGCCAGATCGTCCAGCCCGAGGCTCACCTGCTGACGTATGGATTCATTGCGGGTTTTTTCTTCAGATAAAATGCGGGCGTAATATCCCCACAACTGGACAAAATATTCTGTGGAATTTTCACTACGGAGCGAAATGCCGGCCACCTTTGTAAGAAACTGATACACGCGCCTCTCAACTTCGGTGCTAAACTGACCATTTATGCAGGCAGAACGCATTCGCTGCTGATCCACAAAAGGATGGGTATTTTTAAGAGTAACCTCTGACTGCAGAGCCCAGCGTCCATGGGCCAGAACCGGCTGTACCAGGGATGCAAGAAAATGCGGATCAGTCCTTCCGGGAACTTCAATAGCCGAAACAGCGGCAGGGCCGGCAAGACTTTGACGGTCGGCAACCAGCACCATGTAAACTGCTGCTGCAGCCATACCATAAACATTTAACGCTCTTTCTGCCCGGTAAAGGGTCTGCCAGGGAGCTGGAACTGCAATACCGGACTGCTGAAAAATCCTCGTCATCTCCCTGTGCACCCGCTCATCAAGATTGGTGCGCGAGGACATCCGGGTCATCACAAGGCAGTCAAGGCAGGAAAACAGACGGCGCACCCCGTCCGGATCATAATCTGCCGGAAGGTGGATGCTTTTATTCACAAGAGCCCGCCACAAAACGCGGCTCGCTGAACGCGGCGGCACTCCCTCTTCCTGGCTGCCAGGCCCAACATCTGTTTCATGGCGGGGTGCGCTTTCATAGTCGGTCACGGCCTCAAACAGGCGGTCAAATTCGGCCACCACGTCCTGTTCGGCCATCGGCAAACCATCTGTTTCATCCATTTTCTGCAGGGTTCGGGATAAAAACCTGTGAAAAACGGATTTTACAACCAGCGGCGGCAAGTCGTGCTCAAACATCAGGGTCTCGATAGTGCGGCGAAAATCCTTGCGTGAATAAAGCACAAATTCGGAACGCGGCCCCGGCCGCCCCACCATCCCTGGTTCAAGGAAGCCCCTGCGCCCGGGATCTGTCAGCTCGGCCCAGGATGGATACAAACTTGGATCACGCTGTGTTTCTTCCAGGCAGTCCTGGCTCAGTCCTTCCAGTGCAAGCAGCCTGCGCCGCGCTTCCCGGAGCTCTCCATGAAAATGCCCGGGATCGGCCAGCAGACCGGCAAGCTGTTCGCCGCTTCTGAGGCTAAGGGGCCGGTCATTTAGCACCTCGACCAGTTCCTGGACCGATCCGAGGGCCTTGCGAGTGCGCACCGGGGTTGTTTCATCGCCGAATACTGCAACACCCGTGCTGTCCGGGGCCCTGTAGATTATGGACCACATCCCGGTCAGAATCCGGGTTAGGGGATTTTCAGCCTCTCCGAAATACGCGACGATTCCGCACATTTGCTTCCTGCCTGCGGGCTTTGTCTTTAAAAAAACCAAAACAAAAGCCGAAGAACCGCTTCTTCGGCTTTTGCAGATTCACATTTTAACGGGTATCAGATCAATCCCTTTTTTTTCAGCCATTGCCGGGCCACTTTTTCCTCATTCTTGTGCTCTAAGTCCACCTCTGCGTTTAATTTCTGCATTTCCTCGGTGGTCAGTTTTTCAGCCAGGGGTTTAAAGATATCCCTTATCTCCGGATATTTGTCCAGGGTTTCCTCATATACCACAGGGGCGGGGTTATATGACGGAAAATAATTTTTGTCATCCTCGAGTATTACAAAGCCAAAAGCCGGAATCCTGCCGTCGGTTGCAAACCCCATGGACACATCCACGTTTTCATCCCGAAGAGCCTGGTATACAAGCCCGGAATCCATACGCCGGATCTTACCGTATGGCACCTGGAAGTCATAGAGTTTCATAAGCGGCTTAAACCCGTCCGGCCTCTCCCAGAACTCCGCGTTAACCCCTATGGTAAGTTTACCCGGATTCTCGTTCATATACTGTGCCAGATCACTGATGGTGGAAATGCCCAAATCCTTGGCATCATCCTTGCGCATAAGAAGCGTATAGGTATTGTTAAACTGCAGGGGCTCCAGCCATACCAGGCCGGCTTCCTTGTCTGCTTTTTTTACCCACTTGTAGACTTTTTCAGGATTGCTCATGATCTCTGAATCACTCTGTTTGTGAAAAACCGTATAGCCGGTGCCTGTGTATTCGAAATACAGATCGATCTGACCGTGCTCCAGGGCTTGCCGGGCAACCGAAGAGCCCACACCGGTTTGCATATCGACATTAAAACCGTTCTCCTCCAGCAGGACCTTGGCAAAATTGGCCAGGATATATTGCTCGGTGAAGTTTTTGCCTCCCACTGTGATACGTTTTTCCGCTTCCGCCGGGCCGGCGGCAAACAGCATCAGGCCCAGCACAATGACAAACACATTTGTTATGAATCTTTTAAATGACATGGCAGCCTCCTGTTGTTTATGGATAAAAATTCCTGCGGCAATCACAGGCCCATTCCTATGTCTGCTGCTCCAGACGCAGCCCCCTGGGTACTAGCAGCAGTCCCAGAAATTCGCACAGGTAATCGGCCAGCAAAGCCAGCAAAATAGTGGGGACAGCACCGGCCAGAAGCTTGTCTGTACGCATCAGGTCTATTCCCATAAAAATATGCTCTCCCAGTCCTCCTGCACCGATAAGAAAGGCCAGAGCAGCCGTGCCTATACAGATTACCAGTGAAACCCTGAAACCGGTCAGCATAACCTGCATGGCATTCGGCAATTCAACGTGCCACAAAATCTGGCGATTGTTCATACCCATTCCTTTGGCCGCATCCAGAAGCCAGTTGGGCACAGCATTGATGCCGGCAAGGGTATTTCTGGCAATGGGAAGCACAGAGTAGATAAAAAGGGCGAACAAAGCCGGCTTAAAGCCGATGCCCATAAAACTCATCACTATGGCAATTACAGCCAGAGACGGAATGGTCTGACCCAGGCCCACAATGTACATAACAATTCCGGCATAACGCTTAAGCGAAGCCCGGGTAAAAAGAATACCTATTGTTACGCCCAGCGCGGTTGCCAGAATCATGGCAACAACCACCATGACAACATGCTGGCGGATCAGCGTCATGGTATAGGCCTGCTCGAACGGGTCTGACAGGTAATCGAGAAGCCCGGTGCGCTCCATGGCCACTCCTGCCGCAAGCAGCAGCAGGACAAGAATCAGGCGATAAACGCGCGTAACCATATCAACCATGTCTCAACCTCCTGCCCACCTTTATTCCCTTGGGGGTTACCAGTCGTTCCAGACCGGCCATGAATCCGTCAACAAAAATAGCCAAAACCGACACAAGAATAGCACCTGCCAGAATCATTGACCCATAAGCCCTGCCGATTCCCTGCTGGATCAGAACGCCCAGACCGCCGGCCCCGATATAAGCAGCAATTGCGGCAATACCGATACTCATAACCGCGGCAGTCCTGAGCCCGGCAATAATCACCGGGATCGCCAGCGGGATCTCGACTTCCCGCAGCCGCCGCCAGCTGCTCATGCCAAGCCCCTTTCCGGCATCCACCAGCTCCGGCGGAACGTTCTGGATCGCAACATAGGTATTGCGGATAATGGGCAACTGGCTGTAGAGAACAAGAGCGACAACCGCCGGCACCTTTCCCAGCCCGTGTCCGAACGGTGAGAAGATCGGAATCATGATACCGAAAAGCGCAATCGACGGAGTTGTCATAAAAATGTTGGCGGTATTAAGCACCTTGCTGGCCAAGGATTTGCTCCGGGTTATGGCAACACCGACCGGAACGCCTATAAGCATGGCCAGAAAACAGGACAACCCCACAATCCAGATATGTTCCAGTGTCAGCTCCAGACACTTGGCGGAATTGTTGACCATGTAGTTCCATACTTCCATGGCGGCACTCCCTTACTGGTTATTGTTCTGGGGTTTTTTTTCTTCTTCCCCGGCATACATGTCCAGAATACGCTTCTGGATATGATCGTAGGTCACGGTGCCTGCAAAATTGCCTTCTCCATCCGTTACAGCAAGTACACGCATGTCGTTCATCAGCATGTAAGACATGATATCCCGGAGCGCCATATCCTCAACCACTCTTACCGGGTAGGGTATGGCGAGATCCTGTACCGGCGAATTTTCATCCTTTAGGTGCCGTGGATGAACATATCCGAAGGCTTTGCCGCGCTTGAGTACAACCAGATGCCTGAAGCCCTTTTCTTCCAGGAAGCCAAGGGCCTCTCCCGCCTTTGTCTCCCCTTTCACGACATTGCCCGGATTTCTGTCCATGACCTCTTCGACCCGGATGAGCCCGAGCACCTTGAGCGCCCGGTCAGCACCCACAAAGTCTGCTATATACTGGTTCTTGGGCTGGGCCAGGATGGTTTCGGGCTGATCGTACTGAACCAGCTTGCCGTCCTGGAATATGGCGATTTTATCCCCCATTTTTATGGCTTCATGGATATCGTGGGTCACAA
>JAIPDS010000051.1 GCA_021737565.1 Desulfobacteraceae bacterium
GAGCATAAAAGCGAAACCGCAGTCTGTATTTTGTAATCATCGTTAAGAAGAAGCCCATTCCTTGCCCGGGATGTAACCCTGAACTTAGGGGGTCAAAATTGGGTGATCGGAGGGGGTCAATTTTCGGTTGTCTTTTTCAGATTTCCCTATGCCATTTATTACACCATGGAGAACGAGTTGGTGGTTTTTGTATGGAGAATATTGGACATGCGGCGCACTCCGGAAAAAATCAAAAAATCCCTTGAATTCTGAGAAGCGAGTTTTCCCCAATAACGTCAATAACGAGAAATATCAAATACCAAACCAAAGGTGGGTTGGTGGAGAATCCGGCTATCAATGCGACCCTCTGCTATCCGTGGGAATTTCTGAGAATTGTCAGATCAAGTGTTGCCAAAAACATATAGTTTCCGCAACCGGCAACATCCTTTATAACAGCGGCACCGACGAGTTAAGAAATCTTGGCGAAGCACACATTGCCGAGGGTAATTATGCAAGCAGAAAACGAAGAAAAGCGCCGCCTCTGGAAAGAACACATCTTGCATGTAACCCTTAATCACTTAAAACTTAACACTGCTTGTAAAAAGAATTTCCACGGGCTCATCAAAATTGCGCCTACAGAAGCTCTTTTGTATATTCGGTGGCCCATTGAATAAAACTGCCCGGGACAGGTGTCTCCCACTTCCGTTCCTTTGCGTAAACGTGGATTGTTTTTATATCCGGGTCTTCAACCAAATGACGGAATGGTTCCGGGTCGAATAATTTTGATGATTCTTGGCGATCCACAGGGTAAAAGGTTTTTCTCGGCTGAACTTTGTCGAGAAGACCGTAGCGCGGTATCAGTCTGGTTAGTGCTACCGGGCAGACAATGCCCCAGCCCATAACTCCCAAATGCCATTCTCTTCCGGTTATTAGAAACCATAATCGTTTAATGTAGCGGCGCCTGAAATCAAGCCAGTATGGAGAGCTATTGGGATTCCTGCACGCTGAGAGCAAATCATCCAAAACCGGGCTGTCACAGGGCAGGTGTAGTACGGCTCCGTTTATTGTATTTATTTCATGTCCAAGAAGATATCCATGTGAGGGGATCTCGATTGGAGCCAGACAGAAACAGTCCATATCGATCCAGACGCCCATTTGTTTTTTAAGCAGAACGTATCTGAAATAATCCGCGAAAAGAGATATGCTGCCAGTGGGTTTATGCCTGTACGTATCATCAAAAGGCAGGGTTTCAGAGGCGTTTTTTACAATAATTCCTTTTGGTATATTTTCGACTCTTCCGTAGGTGTGCAATACCACCCTATGACCTTGTTTTCGCATTGATGCCAGGCAAATCCGCTCCAGATGAGAAAGCGGGCCCTCAATCCAAAGGGTGTTCAGCATGGGCAGCATATCATCTATCTCTTTGATCATAAAAGTTTGCGGTACAACCCGATAACAAGATCAGCATTGTCCGTATTGTGTAGGGTTGTATAGCATACGAGCATAATAGAAGCAATTGCTGCCGAGGCGTTTCTATATGTGGCTGTTTAAAGGATTTTTGGCTCCTGAATTTTTTTTATTTTCCTTGCTTTTTATAAAAAGCTTGTTATTTTATCCATAATTACGTTAACCTTGTCTGTATTTGACAAGGCAAGTTTTTTCTGAAGGAACCATCCATATTTTTCAAGTGGTGCATCCTCCAGGCGGATCTTGAAAATTTTTTTGAAAGACGAGGAGGATGCAATCATGGCAAATGGAACTGTTAAATGGTCTAATGACCAAAAAAGGCTACAGCTTTATCGAGCTGGGCCAAAAAAGGTCCCTCCGCTGTAAACGTTACTGTCAGTTAATCTTCTGCTGCTTTAAATTAAAGGCTTTTTCCACTTTAGCAAAGAAATGCCTTTACTCTCTGAACCCAACTGCACAAATCCTGCCTTACGGTCTGAAAAGAACGATTATATGTTCATCTATTGATTGTTCGAACCTCCGGCACTTTTAAAGGAAAATGCAAAATGGCGCGATCCAGCTTTAAATCGAACAAAAGGCAGAAAGAACTGGCAAAAAAGGAAAAAAAGGAACTAAAAAGACAGCGGAAAATAGAAAAGAAGGCCGGAAAAGAGGAAATTCCAATAAACAGCGACCAGGAAGGATTAGAAGATATTGAATCATAGGTATATGAATTTTAAAACATTTAAGTTCCACCCCGCCGTCGCGGCAGGCACAAACGCCGCCGGATATATGGAACCCACCCCCATCCAGTCCCGAGCGATCCCTTCTGTAATGGCCAAAAATGATTTAATCGGCCTGGCACAGACAGGGACTGGCAAAACAGCAGCCTTTGTGCTGCCCATCCTAAACCGCATCATTTCAGGTAAACGGGGAACCCCCCGGGCACTGATCGTGGCCCCCACAAGGGAACTCGTAGAACAAATCCACGAGACAATCGAAAATCTCGGGAGAAAAACCGGCCTACGCAGCTTGGCTGTTTATGGCGGGGTGTCAATTGCCCCCCAAATTAAATTGGCAAAAAAGGCCGATATTATCGTTGCCTGCCCCGGCAGGCTCCTTGACCACATAGGACGGAAAACAGTCGATCTATCATCCTTGGAAGTACTGGTGCTCGATGAGGCGGACCGTATGTTCGACATGGGTTTTTTGCCTGATATTCGTCGCATTATGAAGCAGATCCCGACAAAGCGTCAGACATTGCTATTTTCAGCTACCATGCCTGCGGAAATTCGCAAATTGGCGGAGGAAAGCCTGGTTGAACCTGTCATGGTACAGGTTGGCATCACAGCACCGGCAGATACCGTCTCCCACGCCCTCTACCCTGTGGATCAGAAGCAGAAGACACCGCTCCTGCTGCAATTGCTTAAACAGACGGGGATCGGTTCGGTTCTGGTTTTCACACGCACTAAACACCGCGCCAAACGCCTCGGTGAACAATTGATCCGGGCCGGATATAAGGCGGCTTCGCTGCAAGGCGATCTATCACAGAATCGTCGGCAGGATGCGATCAAAGGCTTTAGAAACGGGATTTATCAAATCCTGGTAGCTACCGATATTGCTGCACGCGGAATCGATATTGCCAATGTCTCTCACGTGATCAACTACGACATTCCCGACACCCCGGACGCCTATATTCACCGCATCGGCCGGACCGGCCGCGCCACTCGCACAGGGGATGCCTTCACCTTGATCACGGAAGAAGATTCTCAAATGGTCAGAGCCATCGACCGGGTCATCGGTTCGAAAATAGAGCGCAGAATTCTGTCTGATTTCAATTATGGAGCCTCTGCAGTCCGAGATGACTCTGGGAGTGGATCTCCGGAACAGTTTTCAGGGCAAGTGAAAAAAAGGAAAATCAATACAGCGACGCCTAAAAAGCAGCAGCTAAAGCGAAAGGCGAGACGGAGTGTGCATTATTAAGATCGGAAGCAAGGGTATAGGTATCCTCCAACATGTCAATCATATAAATAACCGGAAGCCTCTCCCACCTAAAGAGAGAGAAGATATTCAATCAGTGCCTCCTGTTCTGCATCGCTTAGCTTGGGGCCGAACCCGGACTTCCCCATCATGCGCTTAATCGAGCGCTCCCATCTTTCCCGGTCGTGGCCGGCCCGTTCAACACGGCCGATGCCGTGGCAACCCGTACAGCGTTCCATGGCGATACTTTCACCATTTTGAGCAACCAGATCCCGGACTGAAACGACCTGCAGAAACAGGGTAAGTATCAGGGCGAGAAAAACGCCGGTCAATATAGTCTTTTTCATGTGTCACTCCTTGCCGCCAAAAAACTCGGCCTTGATGTATGTATTAAAAATCCCAATGGGCATGCCGGATTTGAAAACGTTACGTGTTATAAAAATATAAACGCAAAGTCGGCTATTGCAAATCAGCCGCCGGCTTGCTCTTTTTTCACAAGCGATACACTTTTGTGGCGGTTCCGCTGAACATGGCTGTTTTTTCATCTTCGGAAAAATCCGCGACGATTTTTTTCAGGCCATTCCACAACACCGCTTAGGAAATCGAGTTTTTGTCCACGGGAAAATTGCTTTCAAACATGCACCGCCGGGGGCCGAAACATTCAATGGTATGCAGGTAATACCTTCTCTGGGCTGCCACAAATTCATCCGATGTAGGGGGTACGGGCCGTTTGTCCCAACCGAATCCGTTGTCCGGCATGGCCAGGCCGCCCAGTTTGGCATAGATATTTTCACATTTGCGGCATTTTTGTTTGTTTCTGCGCAGAACGAAGAAGCCGGGTCACCTTGCCGCGATGGCCAACCATCCCGGGTCAGAAGAACTGTAACTGGATCGCCGGCTGGGGTATGTCCGAAATTACCTTCCTTGGTATATCCAACCCTGTCATGGACCTTAAGAAAAGAAGAAGTGGCGTTGTGAGCTCGATGACTCTTTTCTGATGGCAGGATGGGCAGAAATGCCGACGTTGACATACGGTTGAAAAAACCGTATTTGCTATAGTAGCGTTCTTCCCAGACCATTTCCAGGTCTTTGAAATGGTTTTGCACCCATTGAAAATAATGGGTCTTTTGGGGCCGGCGCGGGAAAATCTCGTGAGGCGACACTCTGACCCTTTCGCCTGTTTGACTGAAAAAGCGGAGAAAAAAAATGAAGGAAATTCGTGAAAAAGCGCGGAGCCTTATGAAAGGCTACTGCCGGGTTTGCCCGGTTTGCGACGGGCGTGCCTGTGCCGGGCAAGTGCCGGGAATGGGGGGTCTTGGAACCGGTTCCGGTTTTAAGGATAATATAGAGGCCCTCTCTGAGATCAAGCTCAACATGCGGTGCCTCCATGATGCGGCCGAACCGGAGCTCGGCCTTTCACTGCTTGGATTTGATTTATCCATGCCGCTAATGGCCGCGCCGATAGGCGGGGTCTCCTTTAACATGGGCGGCGGCATGGCAGAGGAGGATTATATTCTTGCCAAGCTTTCGGCCTGTGCCGAGGCAGGCACCCTGGGGTGTACCGGAGACGGCGTACCGGAGTTTATTCATGAAAGCGGATTTGCCGCGATCAAGGAGTTAGACGGCCGGGCAATTCCGTTTATCAAGCCGTGGGAGGATGAAGAGCTGTTTGCTAAAACTGACAAGGCCCTGGCTGCGGGTGCCGGCGTGATAGGCATGGACGTTGATGCAGCCGGGCTGGTAACCCTGCGCAAGATGGGACGGCCGGTTTCCCCCAAATCCGCGGGCAAGCTGGCGGATGTGATCAAAAAGATTCCGGCAAAATTCGTGGTAAAGGGCGTTATGACCCCGGATGAAGCCCGAATATGCGTGGATGCCGGAGCTTCCGGTATTGTCGTGTCCAACCACGGGGGCAGGGTGTTAGACGGGGTGCCGGGTACCGCCCGGGTGCTGGGCGACGTGGCTGCAGCAGTTCGCGGACAGATCGACTTACTGGTCGACGGCGGGGTGCGCAGCGGCGGAGACGTTCTGCGTATGCTGGCCCTGGGAGCCGACGCCGTAATGATCGGACGGCCGTTCTCTGTTGCAGTCCTGGGCGGCGGGCAGGCCGGAGCTGCTGCCTACCTGGAGCAGATACGGCAGGAACTTGTCCAGAGCATGGTGCTGACCGGCACACAATCCGTTCGCTCCGTGGATTCTTCAATCCTCTGGAACGGGTGATCCGGTTGGCGGACCGGAGCCTGGCCGGGTATTTCAGATGCCGCCGGGAAACGGGGCCTGGCACATCCCGGCGAGCCTGGCTCACATTCGTACACCAAGTCCGTCTGCGTAAAGAGAGGAAAACTTCCAGAATCCCTGTTTTTTGATAACTATGGGTTCTGTGACTTCGAGCCTGCTGTCTATGTATATTTCAAATCCCCCGGCCCGCTCATACCGGAAGTTCTCCGGGCGCCCGGGCGGGGCCAGGCTGACCCCGACCTCCCTGACCGCGCCGATCGACCCGGTGGTTTCAATGTCGACCAGATAAAAGGTTATCTCTGAGACATTTTTGTCCCGGAGGTATTTGAGGGCACGGGGCGAAAGCCTGATGTCCATATTTGTACTGTCTCACATCCTGCTGCCCGGGCAATGATTTCTGCTTTTCAGGTTCGGGCAAGGAACCGGCTTTTGCAGCCGGTTTCCGGCCTTTTGGGGGTGTTCAGGGTTTGTCATCCCGGGCACAGTTTTGCTGTTTTGGCTGCCCGCTTATGCTGCTTTGGGGGCATACGGATTTTTGAAATAAATTATTGCCTCGATAATCATCCAGATTTCAAGCACTAAAATGCACACCCCGATGAAAAAACACAGCCAGTTGCCGCCGTTAAAGAAATTCTGAAGATTTAACAGCATGGCCCACCCGGTCATAATAATCATGAAAACCATCGGTATGGCTGCATAAAAACTCGAGATGTTTTTGCGCACCAGATAGATGGTAATCACAAGCAGCGCCAGTCCGGCAAGAAGCTGATTTGCAGCACCGAACAGGGGCCACAGGGTCAGGGCGCCTTTCCCGGAGCCGTTGTAGAAGGCAAGTATAAAGGCCGTGATAACAGCAATCAGCGTGGCCACAGTGGGTTCTCCTATTTGGGGTACCTTGATGGCACGGCCCAGCTCACCCACTATGTAGCGCTGCAGGCGGGTGGCTGTATCCAGGGTGGTTGCGGCAAATGATACCAGAAACACGCCCATGATGGTAATCGTGATGTTCTGGGGGATGCCGTATGAGCTGATCAGGTTGGCAGCGCCCTCCACAAATGCGCCTATCTTTGCATTGAGCCCGCTTGCCGCGGCCCAGGAGGAATAATGTTGGGTAAATGCCGCAACGCCTTTAAAAGTCTCACCTTCCACCGTCAGCCCGATTCCGATCCCGGCAACGCAGGCTGCGATGACAAACGTGGACAGGGTGCCCTCCGTTAGCATGGCGCCGTACCCGATATACCTGGCGTCGTCCTCGTTATAGCACTGCTTGGAAGATGTCCCGGAGCTGACAAGGGAGTGAAACCCTGAAATGGCCCCGCAGGCAATGATTACAAACAAAAAAGGGAAAATAGGGGGGGCGCCTTCAGGAGAAGCCTGGTAGGCCGGTGCCACGATTTCCGGCCGAGCCACGATAACGCCCAGGCCCAAAAGGACAAAAGCCACCAGCAACTGGTGTGAATTGATATAGTCTCTTGGCTGCATCAGAATTTGTACGGGCAGCCTGGAAGCGATAAATGCGTATATAAACAGGATCACAATCCAGGTGATCAGGGCGCCTTGGCCGCTTAAGCCCAGAGCTGTAAGGTCCAAGGGCACATAGGTTCCGATGACAATAGCAATATAGAGCATTACCACTGCTGCAATACTCAGGGTAACGTGGCTGGCTCCTTTTTTATAGATCATGTATCCAAGCCAGACTGCAATCGGTATCTCGATCCAGACCGGAATCACCGCTTCCGGATACATGGTGAACAAAATGCCGATGATCAGCGCAAATACCGCAATGACAATCAGGAGCAGAAAGAAAATAATGAGAAGAAAGAGAATCCTTACCCTGGGGCTCACCAGATCCCCGGAAATGTCACCAACCGAGCGGCCGTTGTTTCGAAGCGAGATGATCAGGGCGCCGAAGTCGTGCACAGCCCCCATGAAAATAGATCCGAAAAAAACCCACAGAACCGCGGGCACCCACCCCCATATAACGGCAATGGCCGGGCCTACAATCGGGCCCAGACCCGCAATAGAGGTGAAATGATGCCCGAAAAGGATGTGTTTGTTGGTGGGCACAAAATCCAGGTCATCCTGGAGTTCATGCGAGGGGCAGACTCTGTCTGCCGCCAGCCGGAAAATTTTTTTGCCCAAAAACCTGCCGTAGGTGTGGTAGGCGATTAGAAAGCCCGCCAGCATGAGAATCACTAGAAATAAAGAATTCATCCAGAAGTCCTCCTTTCTTTTTGCGTGATTTTTACAAACGGCGGAAGACGGGGGTCTGGGTTCAGCGGATTGAGGTGGAAGAAGCGATGCGGCGACCGAAGCGGCGCTGAAGATTCCGGGCGCATACCTGCGGAGGTTCCGGTTTGTCCCCGTCACAGCGGCATCCCTGCCGCCCGCTGACCTGCCTTTTATTGGTGGTATAATTAATAAAAGACATTGTCAACTTTAATAGTGATGCCTTTGTAAAAAGTCCGGTATCTGCGTTGCGTTTTATGCAGTTTTTGCCGGTGGTTTGATGGTTATAAGCAAAAAGGTTGCGATCGCCAGGGTAAGGCAGAAAATCCGCCATATAAGAATGTAACTGCCGGTAGAGTCAAAGACCCAGCCTGCCACCGTGGGGCCGACAATGCCCCCGACGGCCGATGCGCCTATAAGAATGCCTATCAGTTTGCCAAAGGAGGACTTTCCGTAATAGTCCCGCAGAATTGCCGCTCTTAGAACCATTATCCCCCCGTAGCCTGTCGAAAAGAGTAGCAGAAAGACATAAACAAGCGGCATACCTTCAATGTATGAGAAAATCAGAACCCCGATGGCCATCATGGCAAATGCGATTGCCATTACGTATCTTTTTTCCATTATATCGCTTAACCAGCCGAAGCCCAGCCTGCCCACTACGCTTAGCAGGGGGATGCCCGCTGCAATAAAGCCGCCTGCCGTCCGCGATATTCCAATGTTGCCGAGGTAGGGCATAATATGTGTTACTACCGCGGCCAGTGCAGCCATCCTTAGCATTTCCGCCAAGCCCAAAAATATAAAGCCCCGCGTCATTAACGTGGAAGAAAAATTGAGGGTTCCGGTGTAATCAGGAGGTTCGCTTTGCCGGGGCGGCGGTTTTGCCGGCTGTATGCCGTCGGGAAAATACCCGCATTCTTCGGGTGTGTTGCGGATGACCGCGGCCAGTGGGAAACCTATAAGCCACATTCCTATTCCCAGAATAATTGCTGCGGTTCTCCAGTCGTAAGTCTCAATAAGCCATACGATTCCCGGCACAAGAAGGCCGCTGGCACCGAAGCCGGAGGCCATCATTCCCATTGCTTTTCCGACGTTTCGTTCAAACCAGTTGGCCACCACCGTCATGGAAACCACCGTGGTGCATCCGCCGGCTCCAAAGGATATAAGCATAAACGCCCCGTAAAACATGGGCAGTGACTGGGTGAAGCCCAGCAGAACAAGGCCGGCTCCAAGAAAGATAACGCCCAGAAACATGAACATCCTTGAGCCGAGTCTGTCCACGAGCATTCCGACAACAGGGGCCAAAATTCCCATTTCCATGCCTCTGATACTTGCGGCAAAGGAAACGCTCGTGTAACTCCAGCCGAATTCCGCAACAACGGGTTCAAAAAAGGCAGTAAACCCGTAAAACGTAACGCCGGCAACATAAAGGCTGATAGCAAAGCATGCACCGACAATGTACCAACCATAAAATATCATTGCTTTTCAGCCTCTTAACGGGATTGTGGAGTTGGCTGCATCGCCGGGACGATGGTGTCGCCGTAAGTGTTTTACGGGAGTTTAAAATAAAAATTCAAGCTTTTGCCGAAAAGCGGGAATGCCTGGGGCCGCTGCCAGAAACCGGCAGCGGCCCCAAGTACTTAAAAAGGTTTATCAGCCTAGTCTTCCCATTTGCCGCCCTTTCCTGTCTTCGTAAAGCAGAAGACAAGGCCGCCGACAAGTATTATTGCAAAAACTATCAGCGTGCATATAGCTCCTGTTTCCATTATTTGCCCCCCTTACCCGCGTGTTTTTATCTTTTGCAGCACAAAGGATGCAACAAGGGTAACCAAAAGGATAATCCAGACTACATGGGAGCCGTTTAAGATCCCGATTTCATAGCCCCCGTATGCTTTGGGAATATCCTGCATGAAGCCTCCGTAAACAAGCACAAAAATCAGGCCCACCGGCAGCACGATCTTTATTATCCAGTCCCACCAGGCACCGATTTTTACATCCGAAGTTTCATTGACATGATTTCTTAAAAGAGCAGGGTCCCAGAACCAGCCGATCACTATGCAGGAAATTGCGCCTGTGATAAGAAGCCCGTAGAATGCGGCCGCCCTGTCAAACATGTCGAGCCAGTACAGGCCGCCCTGGGTCGTAAATATAGCTCCCACCAGAAAGCCGGTCACGCATACTATGGCAGTCACCTTGGCAAGGCCGCCTCCGAACTTATCCCTCAGCGGGGCGGAAACTCCGCCGTGGGCCAGGAAAAACGCGGAATCCAGGCCCAGAAAGAAAAGGCACAGGAAAAACAGTATGCCTGTTAATGCATTGGCGGTAGGCATCATGGAGATGGCCGCAGGATAGATGACAAAGGCAAGTCCAAGCCCTGATTCCGCAACTTCACCTGCCGGCGCTGAAAGTGCGGTCATAAGGAAGCCGAGTGTGCTGAAAACCGCAAAACCTGCAAAGAAACTGGTGGCATTATTTGCAAACCCGGCGATTAAAACATTGTTATTGACGTCTCCCCTTCTGGCTATAAAGCTGCCGTAGGCATACATGCCTGCCATGCCCACCGACAGGGTAAAGGCGATCTGGCTGAAGGCTGCAAACCATATATCACCAGTTAACAAAGCGCTCCAGTCAGGGCTTAAATAATAGTTGAGGCCATCCGCCGCTCCCGGCAGGGTCAGGCCGCGTATCAGCAATGCTACCAATATTAACCAGGGGATGGAAACCGTGTATACCGCGATTTTTCCAATAACGCCGGCGCCTTTATACATAATCAGAAACAGGACGATCCAGACTATGGCCAGCATGATCAGTGTGGGCCATACTATTGAGCCGAGTTCCCCGGCACTGGAAGAAATCTGGAGAATGTTTTCAAAGAAAAATCCGCCTGTTTTCGTGGCAGCCTCCTGGCCGGTTCCCCAGGCCATGGTTGCCGAGCTTAAGACAAAGCGCATTGACCAGGCGATTATTACGGCATAGTAAGATACAATCAGAAAAGCTACCAAAACAGGCCACCATCCAAGCCACTCCCATTTTTTGCCTATGCCTGAAAAAACACCAGGAGCTCCTTTCTGGAACATGCGGCCCATGCCTATTTCCATGAGAAGCCATGGAATCCCCAGAATAAGAAGCCCTATGATCCAGGCGACAAGAAAGGCCCCTCCGCCGTTGTCGTAGGCCAGGTAGGGAAACCGCCACAGATTGCCAAGCCCGATGGCCGATCCGATAGCGGCGAAAAGAAAAGTGGTTCTGCTAGTCCATCTTTCACGAATCTCTTCAGCCATTACCCCCTCCCTTTTTTAAAATGAGGAATTTCAAGCAAGCTTTAGGTTTGCATCAATACCGCCGTGTTCAATTGTGTTTTCCGGCCGGACAGGCGGCAAAGTCCGAGTTGTTTGCTTGTCTTTAGCAGGTAAGCAGGGTTGTGTCAAGCAGCAGTTTTGCAGCAGTTTTGGGGGAGCGGGGTCCGGTTCGAATGTATATGCTTGACTTTTGGTGCTGTAAATCCCATGATACATGCGGAATTTCGCAATTTAAGGAGAAAAGCATGTCTGAGCTGGTAAAGATTTCAATTTCAAATCATGTGGCTGATGTACGGCTGAATCGTCCTGAGAAATACAATGCCCTGAACCCGGATATGTTTAAGGCCATAATCGAGGCCGGCCGGAGCCTGGCGCAGGATACCAGCGTGCGGGCCGTCGTGCTTTCGGGAGAAGGCAAGGGCTTTTGCGCCGGCCTTGATTTCCAGGGCTTTGTGGAGATGGGGGAGAAGGGGGCTTTGGACCTGATGCAGACCCAGCCGGGGCAAATCGCCAACAACGCGCAGCTTCCCGCAATGGTATGGAAGCAGGTGCCGGTGCCTGTAATTGCAGTGCTTCACGGGGTGGCATACGGAGGCGGCTTCCAGATTGCAATGGGTGCTGATATCAGGATAGCAGCCCCTGATACCCGCCTTTCGGTAATGGAAATTAAATGGGGTATTATCCCGGACATGTCAGCCACCCAGACCCTGCGGGATCTGGTGAGACTGGATGTAGCAAAGGAGCTTACCTTTTCCGGAAGAATCCTGGAAGCAGAGGAAGCCTGGAAACTGGGCCTGGTAACCAGGGTTTCACAAGACCCCCTGGCCGAGGCTCATCAAATGGCAAATGAATTTGCAGCCAGGAATCCCTCGGCTGTTTCCGCGGCCAAGCATCTGCTTGAGATCGCCTGGCATGCAGATGCCGAAGAAGGTCTGAAACTGGAGGCTTCCCTGCAAAAGACCCTGATGGGCACGTCCAACCAGAGGGAGGCCGCGGCCGCCAATTTTGAAAAGCGCAAGCCCCGGTTTGCGGACCGGGAAGAGTAGCCTGCCGCTTCACAGCGTTTTAAAGACGATTTCTTCCATGGACAGTCTCGGCCTTTGCCCGGGAGACTGGGCGGGGTAGCCGACCGGCAGAAAGCAGATGATTTCCAGGTGTTCGGGCAACTCCAGGATCCTTTTTGCCTCCTCAATGTCAATCCTGCCGAGCCAGCAGGTTGCCAGGCCGAGATCGACCGCCCGCAGAACGATATGCTCGACTGCTATGGCAACGTTCATTGCAAGGTATCCTTTGGCGGTAATGGACTGGCTTACGCTGCCTTTATATTTTCCTGAATTGGGGTCCTCCATGTCAACATCGGTAAACGCCCCTGTTTCGCGAAGCTCCTTTACACGCCTGGGCCGGCTCTCCAAAACAGACAAGTCCGCGCAGCAGACAAAAAGCACAGGAGCTTTGAGGGCAAATTTGTATGGAGTTACAGGATCGAGCTCCTTTTTTTTCTCCTCCGAGCGGACTATTACAAACCTCCAGGGCTGCAGATTCGAGCCCGAGGGAGCAAGCCTTGCCGCCTCAAGAAGGTCGCCGATCTGTGCTTCAGAGACCGGATCATTTGTAAATTTTCTTATGCTGCGCCTCTGTTTAATTGTCTCGTTAAGTTCCATTATGCTGCCTCCCTGATTCCGGTTTTATTTAAATGCAAGTATCTGCTTTTTCTGCGCGGCCCTTATTTTACTGGAGTCCCAGCTCGACCCGGCTTTTTTTGAATTTGCCTGGTTCGGGCGGTGACAGGTTTTTTGCTTTTTTGAGGAACAGGCGTTTTGCGGCAATTCTTTCATCTTTCAGTATAGCGTCTATTACTGTTTTACCCCGTTTTTGTATAAGACTGCGCAGCTTTGAATCGTCTATTGTGATGCCCTGCAGGATTTTTTTCCTCATTTCTTCGGTCGTCAGACTTTCATCAGAAAGAGGTTTGGCATCTTCCGGCACATCGGGACCTGACAGCACCTCTTTTTTATAGACCTGTCTGAGTAGTTTGTTGTATTCCTTTTCGCTCAGCTTTGCATCTTCGGTTTCCCCGGTTTTTTCATCCTTGTTTTCATTCTTGTTTTCATTTTTATCCTTAGATCCGGCTTCAAGAATTTTTTCTTCAAGCACCATACCCGCGAGCGCTTCCCGGTCCTTAGTCTGATCTGCATAGCCGGTCACTTCCATGTTTAATCCCGGACGTTCATAGAGCAGGGTCTGAATGGAGTCTATTTTTTTCGCAGCCGTATCTGTAATATCTGCGCTGCCGGCATTAAATTCAATATAGCGAAGTTCTTCTCCTCCTTTGACAATGGAGCTTACAAGGGAGAAAGGAGAGGTGGCGGCCTTTACAAGTATATTTTTCAAGGCTTGAAAAATAACGCCCCCCAGGCTGAACTTCGGGTCATCAAGCCGGCCGGAAACAGGCAGATTCAGATCAATTTTTCCCTTTCTGTCCTTCAGCAATGCGACAGCCAGACCTACAGGCAAATTTAATGCGTCATCGCTTTCAATACGCTGCCCAAGGCTGAACTGGTCCAGCAGGATATGATTTTTCGCATCCAGCTCACTGTTTTCAACCATATAGTCCAGTTCCAGGTTAAGTTTGCCTTTTTGGATTGCCCGGCCGATATATTTGCCGGAATAGGGTGAAAACGGAGAAAGTTCAAGGTTGTCCATGTTAAAGTCAAGATCGAGCAGAATTTCTTCAAGCAGGGGGTTTATCCTGCCGGCAACCGTAAAGGGTGCATGATTGTTTACCGCACCTTTCAGGCGGGCTTCGGCGCCTTGAAAGGCTGTTGTTGAAAGCCCTTTGATACTTCCCTGGTCAAGGGTGAGATTTGAGGAGTAGTTCGGTTTAATGCTGTAATCTGTAAATAAAACATTAATACCGGCAAGCTTTACTTCTCCTATGGATACCGGGAATGCAGTTTTGCCGCCTTCCTGTGAATCTTTTGTTTTGTCCCGGGCCGCTGCCTCTCCGGACTTTTCTTTTTCTTTGTCTATTTCCCCTTTTTTCTGGTAGATATTTTTCAGATTCATCCGGCCGTCTTGTCCAACCGCGATCTTTTGATTCAAGCCGGCAACAGAAAGCTCTTCAAGGTTAATTTCTGTGGGATTTATGGCAACGTCAATTCCGTTTGCTTCAAAAGATTTCAGTTCTGTTAATTTTCGTCCGGTTTTTTCTTCAATCAAAACCATGTCCCGAAGTCCTGCGTTTCCGGCAAAATGCGCGGTTATTCCTTCCTCTGCATCCGCATGAAACCGGGTGTTTCCTTCAAGGCCGAAACGGCCGCCGGAAAGCATTAAATGTAAAGATTCCGGGAAATAGGGCTGGGCGTTTGTCAGTTTCAGATCTTTAAGTTTTATGTCTATATTTGATGCAAGAGGCGCCACTCCGAAAGCGCCTGTTACAGAAAGCAGGGCATCGGTATTCAACTTTGCGGAGAAATCCAGCTCCGCCTGATGTCCGGGCTGGTTTGAAAAAGCGGAAACCGTCAGATCCACGGGAGCTGCCTGCATTTTTACCGGTCCGGCATCTGGATTTTGCAGGACCGCTGGTGCTGCAAAATCACGGAATCTGATTGATCCGGAATCAAGCTCCAGGAGATCCAGTTCAAATATAAAGGATTTTTGCGGGTCTTTGTCTTCAGCTTTTTCTTCCTGTTTTTCATCCCTTGATTCAGATGCTGGCGGCCCCAGGTTTGCAATGTTTAATTTGCCGTCTGCGCGCCGTATGATCGTAACACTCGGTTCTGTAATAGTAAGTGATTCAATGCGGATTTTTTTATTCAATGGAGCAGAGGGCGCCATTTTTAAATTAATTGATGGTATGGAAAGTATTTCTTCAGCGTTTTTCTCCGTGAGTAGCAGATCCGAGAAATCCGCGGCGCCGGAAACCTCCAGTACGCTTTGGCCCTGCCGGTTTTTGCTGAATGAAACAGAGGCGTTTATGTCCAGTTTGCCTTCTGAAACTGAAAAACCAAGGGGTACAGGCACGTAATCAAAATATCCGGGGAGTGAAATGCCTGACATGGAAATATCAATAATTGTTTTCAAAGAGTCTGCAAAAGGCTTTGTGGTTGCTGTGACTTTAAGCTGCGCTTCATTGAGATCTCCTGCAAGCATGGGCTTGCTGTAGGTATTGATATCTGATTCAAAATTGGAGAGCCCCGGGATGTTAAAGTTAATGTCTGAAAAGCTGTGGGTTTTATCCATAGGCTTATCCCGGAAAACGAACTTTCCGCCTGATAGTGTAATATTGGAAAAAAAGAAGCGAAGAGGCTTTTGATTCTTTTCTTCTTCAGAAGGAGAAGGGGTTTTTTCTTTCCCTGAAGGGATAAGATCCGAGAAATTAAACTTGGTGTCTGAAACCCTTGTAATTCGTATCATCGGGTTTTCAAGCCGAAGCTCCCTGCCGATGAGAGAAAGCTTGAAAAGCGAGGACCATTGCAGGTTCACAAGGAATCTGTCAAAAGCAATAAAATTTTCATTCCCTGTTTTCTCCCGGATTTCAAAACCTTCCAACTCAAGGGTGAGGGTGTAGGGGTTAAAGTAGATGTTTTCTATTGAAGCCTGGCGGTCTAACTGTTTGGATAGCTTGTCGGGCAGAACGGATTCGGCGATCAATGGAATTACCAGGAATCCGGTAAGTGTGTATAATAATATTAGGATGCCGGCGATAATTGCTATTTTTTTGTTTCGCTTCATTTAAAATTTTGCCCTTTTTTTAAGATATGCGGTTGCCTTTTTTAAATACTGCTTACACCCCTCATCTGATTTATATTTTAATCAGGATAAAAAAAAGATCAACCATAACTGTAATTTACGCAATAGGCCTGAAGCAGCCCGGAAAGATACAAAGCCGCAGTCTGGTTGTTTGGATGCGGGCTAAGGCGGGGCAGTCTTTTCAGGCGCTGCATTCGGGCCGGGCATCTGCTCGGCTTGCTACGCCGCGTCCGGCGAACTCGCACACTATCGTGTGCTCAAACAAGCGTCGGCCGCCCGGCTCCGCTCGCCGGCAGATGCTTCCGGCCCTCATGCAATGCGCCCTCAAAGGCCGCCCCGCCTTAGCTGCATGACAAAATCTGCAAGCTTGAAGTTAACGGAACAAACTTTGCCGAAATGATTTTTTCTTAATCCCTATGGCCTTGAAGAAGCCTGTATTCAAAACCTTGAGTTCCCCGAATCCCGAAAACGGTCAGCAGCGAACAAATCCGACCCGGCGGCCTGCAGCGAAAAAAACTGCAAGAGTCGATCGCTTTTTTGCAGTAACCGCCAAAGCTTTAAGTTAAAAGAAAGTGAAGCGGAGGTTACAGATCAGAAAGTACCTGCCAGTGCTTTTTTCTGTATTCGGCCGTAATGGACCAGGGCGTGCATGGCCCGGGCGCACTGTTCGGGCGTGCTGTAGACGGGAATGCCGCCCTCGTTTAAGATTTCTTCCATGACGTCGTTTTCCAGGTGAGCAAAGCGAAGACAGATCACGGGCTTTTTGTATTTGCCGGGAAGCGCGGCATAGCGCTCGCCCCCTTCAAGGGCTGTTTGGACCGCGGGCGGCTGGTTGGCCGCGGTCCGGTCTATTTTCAGATTAGGGTCCCAGAGCTGTGGGCTTACCGGGACATTGCTGATGACCCCGTCAATATAATCCAGCTGCAGAAAGCGTTCGATTATTTCCGCTTCTTCCATGGCCGTCCTGCTGCTGCCGGCAAAGTCCACGGGGTTTTTGGGCCGGGGAGCATGGCCAGGGAGCAGTTTTGAAAGAACGGCCGAAGTCCCGGAATCCAGCTCCGGCAGCTCCATGCCCAGTGCGGCGCAGGCATCCGTGCCTACAACCCCCTGTCCCCCGCTTCCCAGGATGGCTACCCGGTTGCCGTCCGCGGTTGGGAGTCCAGCCAGGGCCTGGGCTGTTTCAAACAGATGAAACGCCTCGTTAACCTGCAGCAGCCCAAGCTGACGGCAGATGTTTTCAAATATCACGGCCGATCCCGCCACAGATGCGGTGTGCGATATCGCGGCCCGTGCCGCGGCTTCGGAATGGCCCGCCTTGTAGACCACGATCGGTTTTTTTGCCACGGTCTTTTTTGCCGCGTCAAAAAAGCGATCCCCGTCCTTTAAGCCTTCCAGGTAAAGGGTGATGACCCGGCTGTCTTCGTCTTCGGCCAGATATTGAAGATAGTCGGCAACCTGCAGATCGGCCTGGTTGCCTATGCTGATGAACTTGCTCAGCCCGTATCCCCGGACGGTCGCCTCCTGGGCCATGGAGACCCCGAAAGTACCGCTCTGGCTGATAAAAGCAATCGGCCCTTTTGCAGGAGGCCTGCCAAAGCAAAGGTTAAGGTTGACTGCTGCGCTCCAGATGCCCATGCAGTTGGGGCCGACAAAGCGAATCCCTTTGTTTTCTGATATATCCGAAATTTCTTCTTCAAGGCGCCGTCCCTCATCCCCGACTTCGGCAAACCCGGCGGTGATAACCACAGCCCCCTTGACCCCCGCTTCCGTGCATTGCCTTAGTATGCCAGGAACGCTCGGGGCAGGGGTTGTTATAACAGCAAGATCAACAGGCCCGGGCACCTCACCTATTGAGGGATAGGCTTTGAGCCCGAGGACTTCTGATTTATTGGGGTTGACGGGATAGATAGTTCCCTTAAAGCCGCTGTAAAGGGGTCGATAGACCATGCGGTAGCCCCATTTGCCAATAATGTCCGAGGCGCCTATTATTGCGATCGAGCGGGGTCTGAAAATCGCGTCCATTGGTTTTTTCAAAAAATTTCCGGTTTTCAGTCCTGATCTCCTTTAAGCCCGATTTGCCCTGCAACCGGCTTCATACCCTCGATGGTTCCGGCAATTACATCCGAGAGCTCCATGCCGAGCCACTGGCAGCCGGTTTCTATTACTTCCCTGTTTACGCCGGCGGCAAACCTCTTGTCCTTCCATTTTTTCTTAACCGATTTGGTCTTCATATCAAGGATGCTTTTCGACGGCCGGACAAGGGCCGCGGCAGACACCAGGCCGGTAAGCTCGTCAATTGTATAAAGGGTTTTCTCAAGAAGCGATTCAGGCTGTACATCGGTGACAATCCCGTATCCGTGGCTTATCACCGCCCGTATGTATTCCTCCGGCCAGCCTTCTGCCCGGAGGATTTCCTCTGTTTTTTTGCAGTGCTCATCAGGATACTGCTCGTAATCAAGATCATGTATCAGGCCGATAACCCCCCATTTATCAGGATCTTCGCCGAATTTCTGTGCAAAATGCCGCATTACTGATTCAACGGCGATTGCGTGAGCAATAAGATTTTCACTTTTATTGTACCTGGTCAGCAGGTCCCATGCCTTTTGTCTTGTGGGTTCAATGGAATTCATTTTCGTTTTTTTTGCCCCCCAGCACTTCATTTGCGATTACTGATATCCTGCGCAATGTTTGTATATATACGCCCGCCTTTTTATTTCGGGATCAGCTCCATGGTTAGCCCCTTGGGTGAAATATCGGTTATGTTTACCCCGAAGCCCTTAAATGAGTGCATAAGAAGATTGTCTGCCAGTTCCTGGGCTGTGCCCCGGTATTGAAGGGACAGGACCACGGATCTGGCTGTCATTTCGGTGGTGCGAAGCTCGGATAAGCCTGATTGTTGTTTCAGGGCGTTTCGAAGCTTTTCCAGGTGCGCCAGCACAGGATCGCCTTTTACGTGAATGGTGAATTTTTCGGTAGACTCCGAGTCTTTTCGCCACAGGGAAGCAATACGGTCGGAAAGCTGCCGGCCGGCGCGGAATGCGGCATCAGCAATAGCGTTTTTACCGAGCTCTTCGGGATCCTGGCCCATGGTCATGGCCTGTTCCCGCAATGTTGTGAGTTTTTCGCCGGTTTCGGCATTAATTACACGAAGGTTGACCGTTGCCCTGAAGGTGCGGACTTCTTCGCCCATACGGTTGGCGGTAGCTTCTGCTGCGGCGGTTCCGACTATTACCAGTTGCGCACCAAGGCGGTCGGCAATTGTGGATGCCTCATAATCTGAAGGCTCAGCCCCGGGTTTGAGCTCTTCGAGTGTGTCTGCGCCTTCTGAAGACGGGTCGATAACCGGAAATCCCTTTTCCTTAAGGGCTTGTTTTATCGGCGCAACAGAGGCCGGTTCTGCAAATCTGCCGAGCCCGCTGCGCCACCAGTATTCAAAGCCCAGATCATCTATGTTTTTTTCCGCTATCATAAGCAGCAATGAAGGCATCTGTTGCGGTAAGACCCCGATTCCCTTTTGCTGGAGGGATTCAAGGAGTTCTCTGTTTGAAACCGTTGCCCGGATCAGCACGTAATGTTTTTTTTCTCCCTTAAATTCCGCAAGTATACGATATTCCCTTATGAATTCGTCGCGCTGCTTGTCGAGTATTTCCCAGAGGGTTTCAAAATCCTGCCGGAGTTCTTCTTCCGAGAGCAGCTCAGAGGCCGCGGTCTGCACGGCGGAAAGCAGCCCATTTGATACAGCAGCTCTTTTGGCCTCGGCGGTGTCTGCAATAGGGTCATTGCTTCCGAAGGCCACTACAGTCCGGGTCTCATTTGCCGGGGCGCGGCCGCAAACCGGTGCTGCGGAAAAAACAACCACCAGGATCAGACCTGCTGAAAAGATTGTTTTCAAACCTGTATCAAAGAGATTTTTCATTTCCGAATGCTTCCTTTTTTGGAGACTGTTCAAATTTGATGCACTCGTAAAAAGTCTGATTTTAGATGGCGCCGTAAAAAGTTCAAGATCAAGGCTTGCGCAATTTCGAAGAATGCAGCGTACTTAGCCGTACGTGAAATTCTGAGAAATTGCGCGTAACGCAGATATT
>JAIPDS010000052.1 GCA_021737565.1 Desulfobacteraceae bacterium
TAGGGCATCCTCCTTGTTTTTGGGTTTTTATTGTTTTTTGGGCAAAACAACATTACCCACAAGGAGGATTTTTTTTCAAGCCCCTTCATCGCCGGGCCCTACTCGTTAAACTACAAAATTTCGTTTTTGGACAAGAGTGGGAAACATTCATTATGCAATGAAAAGCCCGGAAAAAGCAAAGCATGCATATGAGCAGGCCTTAAAACGCGATCCAGGCCACACCAACTCCCTGGTTAACCTGGCCCGCATATTCCATGAACAGGGAAAATACGAAAAGGCCGCTCAAAACTTTGAAAAAGCCTATGAAGCAGAAGAGAAAAACAAGGCAGAATACCTTTATTACGCGGCAGTCAGCCTGCTTGCAGGAGGATCTGCAGACCGCTCCCTGGGCCTGTTTGAAAGGCTCCTGGGGGCCCATCCGGATGAGATCAAACCCCGCTGGCATGAAAACCTGGTGTACGCATTTCTGGAGGCAGGGAAAAACACGGAGGCGCTGCCGCACATAAAGCTTTTGGCTGAAAAATATACCGGAAAAAAGCAGATCCAGTGGCAGGAAATACTTCTGCACCAGTACCTTGAACTCGGAATGCAGGATAAGGCGCACAAATACGCACTTGAACTCACAACACAACAGCCGACCCTGCCCAAATGGTGGAAGGCGCTGGCGCACACGGCATTATCTGAAAACAACTACGATCAGGCATTAACAGCCATGACAATATACAGCTACCTGAGCCCGCTTTCGAAAAAAGAGAAAAAGCTTTTGGGCGATCTTGCCCTGCATTCAGGAATTCCTGTTAAAGCAGTGCCTTATTACAAGGCATTTTTGGAAGAAAACCAGGACAAGTCGGTTCTTAAAAGTCTGGCTGCAGCCCTGCGCCAGCTCGGAAAGCCTGAAAAGGCGCTGGAAGCTTTAAAGCGCTTTAAAGAACACGAAAACGACCCTGAGCTCTTGATGTTAAAAGCAGATCTTCTCTACAGCATGGACAGGTTCAATGACGCGGCAGAAGCCTACAGCGCGGCCGCCCGGACAAAAGGAAAGCAGGAAGGCCGCGCCTGGCTCATGTCGGGCTACTCTGCCTGGGAGGCCCAAGACACTGATTCCGCAATTAAATATTTCAAAAAGGCAGCTGAATTTAAAGCCCAGAAAAAAGAGGCCGGAGCTGCACTGAAAAAACTGAAAAAGTAAACACGCAACAAACAATCTTGATTTATCAGAGACAGAATTTTCTATCTTTTTGATTCCGGAATTGATTTATATGACTCGTCAACAGGAGGCATCTTAACCTGGTCTGTCGACAGAAGGCTGCCGTATACCGGATCATCCTGCCACCCGTCTATATCGGCCGACCGCCTGGCCGCGGCCTTCAGCAGGTCCCAGTCCGCGCTGCCGTAAAGAAACATCTGTTGGGCCGCCATTGAACCCTCGCCGTGAATAGTGTCTATCTGCCAGTAATTGCCGGTCATATCCTTGATCAATCGCATAAGACGCAGCCGGTCCTCTGTGGGCACGCCGTCTTTGGCGCTTAAGTACTTTTCGATATAAGGTCGTATCTCCTGGTTGCTCCAGTCGCGGTATGTCGGTACCGTAGTGGAAAGACCGCCGGCAATATCCTGTGCATACTGGCACATCTGGTGAAAATTGCTGGCAAAGGTGTACTTTGCCGAATTAATAGACATACGGTTCGGCATGGCAACATCATGGCCGAACCCCTTTTCAGGATCCAGGCAGGCGGCCTTGCCCAGCTCTTTTACCATGTGGGTGATCATTGCCATCCAGGCCAGTTTTTTGCGGACATGATCGGCTTTATCCACACCATTGTAATCTGCGACAAGCGCTGCAGCCCCGGTGATTGCCTCAAGCTTTCCCACCATCTTGCAGGTTCCGAAAAGCCGGTGATAGCTGGCAAAAGCATAGGCAAGCGTTCTTGAAAACTGCCATTCCCCGCACATAAATACTCGCTCCCATGGCACAAACACGTCGTCGAACACAATCAGGCTCTCGGTCGGCGGCCGGGTGCTGGTCTTGGGATAATCAAACAGACCTTCTTCGCCGTAAGTTCTGGATACGGGCTCAACCGCCAGCAGTTTTACCCCCGGCGTATTAACCGGCACGGCAAAGGCAAGGGCATAGTCTTTATCCTCCTCGCCGTGGGTGCGGCATGGCAGACATAGCAGTTCGTTTGCACAGGGGCTTGCACTGATGTGGACCTTGGCACCCCTGACGATGATTCCGTCATCCTGCCTGTCCACGACTCTCAGGTAATAGTCCTGGTGCTGCTTCTGCCGGGAAGGATGCAGGCTGCGGTCCCCTTTTACGTCCGTGACCGCGCCTGTAATCCCCAAGTCCTGCTTCATGAGCAGCTTCCTGTAATTTTCAACTCGCTCGCTGTAGCCGGTGCCCAGTTCCCGATCCATTGAATTGGCAGTAACGGTAAAGGCAGCCAGGGCGTCAGCACCCATGCAGTGCAGAAGCACTCCGCCCCCGCTGCGCATGGCCGCCACAAAACACTCTCGCCTGCGCAAAAGATCCTCGGAACTTTTGGGTGCAGTAAGAAGAAAGTTGACGTCCTCGCCTTGCTCGTCCTGTGTGACAAACAGGTCCCGGTATTCGGGATGATTGGGAAACACGTAATCAAGCGCCGCGGTCTTTATGATATTGCCGAGGATGGGATGGGTGCGCACGTCTGATACCTTTTCACCCAGGCACCATATTTCGCGGCCGTCATTAAGGCTTTCAAGATATTGCTCAACCGTCCTGATCATATCGAACCTCCTTTGAATTCATAGATTTTTATAATAACAGGCATTTGCCTTATTTCCGCACGGCTATAACATACATGCACGGCATTAAAAACATGGCACCCAGAATCTCCATCGCCAGGCCGCCAATGGCTGCAACCGCCATGGGCTGCAGCATGTCCCCGCCTTCTGCCAGGTTAAGGGCCAGGGGCAGAAAACCTACCATTGTTGTAACCGAGGTCATAACCCGGGGGCGCAGGCGGATTTTTGCGGCGCTTACCACCGCATCCGCCGGCCTGAGACCCTGTTTTTCCCCGATCTCGCCCGCATAGGTAAAAAGCAGCACCCCGTCGTTTACAGTCACAGCCACCACCACCAGAACACCTATTATCACGGTAGCCCCCAAGGGAAGAGCAGCAGCATGCATCAGAAAAACAGTGCCGGGCAAACACACTGGAACGCCCGAAAGGATGAGCACTGGAAACCTGAGGCTGTTAAACTGCACTGTAAGCACAATAAAAGAAAAAAACAGAGCAAAACCGAGTACCGCAAGAACGGTATCCTTCATGTCCGCCATCTTTTCCACGTTTCCGCCGAACTCGAATTCATAGCCGGCGGGTCTCTTAATTTGCTCCAGGGTAGCTCTCAGCTTTTACGCAGCCCCGGCAATATCACTTCCCTCGGTTTTTGCCTCAATGCTTATCTGCTTTATCTGGTCTTCGCGCATTATCTCAACCGGCCCCATGGCGGGCACACCTTCAGCAATATCTTTTAACCTTAAGTGCTCATTGTCCCTGCCGGTTAAAATGAGATTTTCCACATCAGCCCGGCTGCTGAGCTCTTCTTCAGGCACCAGCACCCGTATGTCATAATACTCGGAGCCGTTGCGAAAGCGCATTGGCACCGCGCCTTCTATAAGAGAGCGCAGGGATTCCGCCACATCTGAGACAGAAACCCCCAGTTCCGCTGCCTTTTCCCTGTCAACCCTGACCTGATACTCCGGCTTTGTCCGGTCCATGGAAACAGAAACATTTGCCAGCCCTTTGATTGCTTTCATTTCCCCGGCTGTTCGGCTGGCAAGCTCCCCGAGTATCTCCATGTCCTGGCCTCTTACCCGAACTATAATGTCTGCAGCCCTCAGGCCTGCAATTCCCTTTATGGGCATCTGCCTGGCCATGACTCTGCCGCCCGGAGGCTCTGTCCTGCCTGTTTTTTTTCTCAGTTCGTTAACATAGGCTTTTGTTGATATATCCCGTTCTGCCCTGGGCACGAGCTGAATGTCCACCTGCCCTTCGTTTGCTATTTCATAAGTGGTAAGACCCCTTATCTGGCCGCCTGCCAGGGCAAAAATGCTTTCTATACGCGGATCTCCGGCAACCAGATTTTCTATTTTTCTCACCACTTGGTCTGTTGCACGCACAGAGGCACCTGTAGGCATCTTTACCTTTACTGTAATTCTGCCATCATCAATAAGGGGAAGAAACTCACCCCCCAGCCGGCCCAGCAGAACAAAGCCTGCACCAAGGGCCAGCAAAAACAATACCGCAACTCCCCATCGCCATTTAATAGCCCGGGCGATAACCCGGCCGTAGACCTCTGTAAGCCGGGCAAAAATTTTTTCAAACCTCCCTGCCCGGGCTCTCATGCCTTTACTCCCGAATAAAACAGCCGTAATCATCGGGGTAATAGAAACCGCGATGACCAGGCTTACAAGGCCGGGCACAATTAAAAACGGCACAAAAAGGGCAAGAAATGAAAGGGTGGCGGCAATCAGGGCAGGCCCTACCTCTGTGGTTGCATCAACTGCATGCCTGGACGGCTCTGTTTCAGGGTCCCGGCGACGCAGGCGTGATATGTTTTCCACCACTATGATGGAGTTGTCCAGCACCACGCCCAGAGCAACGATCAGCCCGCCTATGATCTCGGTTCCCGCAACCCCGCTTACAGCAAAAATGCGGTCCTGGAGCCAGTTGTCAGCCCAGTCACGGAGCCTTAGCGGATCCCAGCGTTTGGAGGACGCGGTAATCTGCATAACAGGAAGATAGGATGGATCCGCCTTGAATACATAAGGGGCATCGATATCATCGGGAAGCTGCCGCTCGGCCCTGGTAAGGGCGGCAAGCACGTCCTGGAATGCCACGTCTATATCTGCGCCATACTCAAAATGAACATCCAGGGAATAAACCCCTTCCATGGATGATGACTCAAGATGGTCCAGCCGGTCCACTGTTGCCATGAAGCGCTCCAGAGGATCGGCTATCTCGGTGTCAATCTCCTCAGGAGCGGCCGCGGCCCATCTGATCTGTATTTTAACAATCGGGTAAGTTACATCAGGCAGGTAATCCACCGGAAGCCGCCATAAGCCGTAAAGGCCAAGCACAACAAAGGCTGCGGCAATTGCGCTTACTGCAAGGCGTCGTTTAACAGCGTATTCAGTTACCTTCATTGCCGCGCACCTTTGAACCGGGCTTTAAATCCCGATGCCCCTCAACTGCAATCTTTTCTCCTGCCAGGACTCCGGCTGCAATCTGGATTCTATCTTCCTCTTCAATCCCTGTTTTTATCATGCGCCTTTGGGCAGTGCCGTCTTTTATGACAAACACGGCCGGGCCTTCGGGCGTTGAAATCACCGCCTCCTTCGGCACTACCACTGCATTATCAGCGGCTTCAAGAACAATTTTAATCCTTGCAAACATGCCGGGAAGAAGGTCAAGGACTTCTTCCGGGACTATTTCTACAGTCCTGGTGCGCAGCCTGGGGTCAAGATAGGGATAAACGCGGTTTATCAGCCCCGGAAACTGCTTTTCCGGAAAAGCGTCCAGGCTAAGTTCCGTCTTCATGCCGACGCTTATTTCAGCGGCGTTTCTCTCAGGCACCGAAGCCATAATCACCAGGCTGTCAGGATCATACATTTCTATTAAAGGAGTCCCGGGGGCTACAAACTGCCCCTCTTCTACATTGACTGCTGATATTACCCCGTTCCATGGGGCGGTTATGGCATAATCGCGAAGGGACTCCCTGGCCCGGACCAGTTGCGCTCGCACCTTTTCAAATTCCGCCATGGCTTCGTCTATTTTCTCTTGTGCAATCGCATCCCTTTCCGCCAAATTGCGCATTCTTTCAAGGTTGGCTCTTTCTTTTTCAAGCTCCTGCTCCAGGGAGACAATCAGGGCTTCTGTCCCTTGTTTTCTTCCCACAAGAATAAGCTCTTGGCCTTTTTTTGCATGGTCGCCTTCGCGCACTTTCAGGTTTTCAACCGGCCCTTCGGCCCTTCTGCGGGCGAGGCCAGCTCGGCCTTTTTATATGGCTCCACAGAGCCGGTAAGCTCAATGGTTCGTGAAACAGAGGCATGAACCGCGGGCCTGGTTTCGACCAGGGGCGGCTTTTTCTGCTTCGGCTCCCCTGCTGCCTGATCATTTTCAGGCGAACCCGAAAGAAAAACAAGCCATCCTGTCCCTGCAAGTACTGCCAGTATAAATAGAACTAAAAAAACCTGTTTTTTCATTTTTCACCTTTGTGAGTATTTATAAACTCTCCCTTTTGCCCGTCTCCTGCAGTATGTTATTATCAAATTTAAAATTTTATGTATAAAAATATTTTATACAAATACACCGGTTCCGGTCTATTGGAGTTTATCATGCCCAAAACAAATGCTTTTGACAGATACACAGATGAATATGATGACTGGTTTGCCAAAAATCCTGAAAAGTACGAGGCGGAACTGGAGCTTATCCGGGAACTCCTGCCACCGCAGGCAGCAGCTCTGGGATGCTTCCCAGGCCGGCCCCGGACTTGATGAAAAACATTCCTGTCCAGGCCAGAGGAAATATAAGCCCCCAGCTCACATTCGGCGGCTTAAGATAATAGGTGCGCATGTCCTTTAACAGGATGTTTATAAAAGCAATCCACTGTTTCATGCCGCTTTTCCTTTTTTTCCCCTGCCGTTTTCCATTGCATCAGCCTCGATTCCTGTGATTCTTACAAACACGTCTTCAAGGCTCGGCTTTATTCTCCTGGCCTCTGACACCCCTATGCCCCGTTCCTCCAGGAAATAAACCAGTGCGCCGGCCTTTATTTGACTCTTAGAATCCACCCTGATTACACCCTGCCTGGGAAAGGAGAACTCAAGGGACGGAAAAGAATCTGAAAGCTCGCTTTTTATGCCGTCAGCAGGGGGATCGCATGCAATCTGCACCGAGTGCCTGCCCTGAAAAGGCTGGAGGAGCTCTTCTACTGAGTCGATCCTCACGATACTGCCGGAAACTATAAAAGCTATCCTGCCGCAGAGCCTTTCCGCCTCCTCGATGTAATGGGTGGTTAAAAATATTGTGGTCCCCGAGGCGTGCAGATCCGCAACAAGCTGCCGGAGCTGTCTTGCGATAGCAACATCAATGCCTGTGGCTGGCTCGTCTAAAAACAGGATCTCAGGCTCATGGATAATACCTGCAGCAATGGTTAGCTTGCGCTTCATGCCCTTTGAATAACCCGAAAATCTGCGATCAGCGGCCTGCTCCAGTCCGAAGCGCGCAAGCAGATCACGGGCCCGTTGCTGTCTTTTGCGTCCGCGCATTCCGTAAAGAGCGGCGCAGAAGCACAAATTGTCAAAACCGGTGAGCTCGGGATAAAGGTTGCTCTCGTCAGGCACCACCCCGATAAGATGCTGGGCGGTCCTGGGACTTTTAGTGCAGTTGATGCCACTTATATGAATCTCACCTGAATCAGGCCTGGCAAGGCCCGTCAGAATATTGATTGTGGTGGTCTTGCCCGCACCGTTGGGGTCCGAGAAAGCCGAAAAATTCGCCGGTTTTTACCTGAAAGGATATATCCGACAGCGCCTTTACATCTTCGAAGCGCTTGGATATATTTTCCACGCGTATTGCCTCTGTGTCAGTCATTTAACTCTATCTTTCAAATTCTCGTTATCCGGGCTACACCGAGAGCCTCCCCCAGCGCAGCACGTGGGCTATTACTATTCCAACAAGAAAGCCGGCAGCCAGATTGCTTGCCAGGGTGATGCCCAGGATCATGACTGCCACGAAATAATCCTTTCTGTCTTTTAGATCCATTATGGTAAGGGCAAGCTGGGCGCCGGCAAAAATAAGCAGAATGCCCAGTATAGACATGGGCAGCAGCTTGAAAAAATCCACTATTCTGTTGCCCAGGACCACTGCCAGGGCAGCAAAAATAAAACCTATCATCAGGTTGGAGCCTGCGGTGCGGGCGCCGAACCTGTAATGGGCCGCCAGTCCGCCCGCACCGTGGCACAGGGGCATGCCTCCGGTTGCAAAACTAAGAAAATTTGCCAGGGCCATGCTAACGCATGCCCTGCGGTTTGTGACCTTAGCAGAGCGGTCTCCGAAATACTGCCTTGAAAGATCCGTGTAGGCAAGTGCTGCGTTGCCCACGGTCATGGGAAGCTGGGGCAGCACGAGAACCAGCAGGGCAAACGTGAAATCCATCTGTGCAGGAAATCCATAGGGCAGAATCCGAGGAAGGTTAAATGACAGGCTGTCTGCTCCCAGACCGGTCCTGGCCCCGAGAAGCAGGCCTGCTATAAGGCCTCCTGCCACCACTATAAGGCCGGCCGGAAGTCTTTTGCTGTCAAGCAGAAACAGGGTTACAAGCCCGCCTGCAATCCCGATTATAATGCCTATGGGAACCGGTCCCAGGGACTGTAGAGAAAGAAAGGGCTCGGCCGCGTTCTGAAGCTCCTGGAACCTGGAGGTTCCTATAACGAACTCCACCCCTCTTGCTATAAGGAGGGCTCCTGTTGAAAGCTGGACCCCCCGGATCACCGAATTGGGGGTGAATTTGCGGATCGCATCGATTGCGCCTGTTAAACCAACGATAAGGAGAATAGCGCCCATTAAAAGCGCTGCTGCAAGAATCTGATCGGGTGTCAGGGACCTGGCAATCGCGTAGGCTCCTATTACCTTCATGGGCTGGACCGGCACTGTGACCCCGAAATAGGCGCCTGAAACTATATAGAAAACACCGACACTTAAAAAAACTCCCAGGGGATTTAATCCGTTGAACAGGACCATGGCGATGGCAATGGGCAGCAGGGTTCCAAGGTCCCCGAGCGAGCCCGCAAACTCCAGCCGGTTGAATCTGAAACGCTCTGACATGATGTTTTCTCTCTTAGCTAAAAAATGACTGATGAAGCAGCTTCAGACATAGTCCGAATAAAAGAAAACTGAATATCACGCGAATGGTTTTGCCTTTTATCCTGGTACTCATGATCCTTGCCCCTGCCTGACCTCCTGCAAAAGAAGCCGCTGCTGCGGGCAGGATAAACATCCAGTTGATGTTTCCCATGGATGCATAACCCAGAAAGCCCGTAAGGGAGGAAAAGCACACGATAAAGGTGGATGAAGCAGCGGCTATTTTGGTGGGGGTTTTTAATACGTAGATTAAAAGCGGCACCACGAATACCCCGCCGCCGATCCCGAGAAGACCGCCCAGAAGACCGATGCAGAAACCTATAACCGCACCGCCCACCGCTTTTCTGGAAGCCGGCATGTCCGGTGCCTGCTCGTCAGCCCTGGGTGAAAACAGCATTCTAACCCCGGCCAACGCCAGTACGGCCGACATAATAACCATAAACACCACGGTATCGATGTGAATATTTATGTAGGACCCCATCGGAGCTGCAATGCTGGAGGCGACTATAAGGGGAATGGCCAGGGAAAAATCCACCATCTTTTTGCCTGCATAAGTCCAGGCTGCCGAACCCGCTGCAACCAGGTTTAAAAACAAAGACGCCGAAGCCGCGGCAGACTTTGTCATCCCCAGTATGACAAAAAGAGGCGAGAAAATAAGCCCGCCCCCAAGGCCGACCATGGTCAGCACCAGCGAGATTAAAAATACAGCGGCTGTAAGCAGCAGGGAGAGATTCATAATAATTTTGCCCGGCGCATGGAGGCTTTAGCAATCTTTGTCAGCATGCCTTGCCCATGCACCGGGCCTTTCCTTTATTTTTTGTCAAGAACAATTTCCTTAACCTCTTTTACTATACGCTCCATGGCCTCACCTGCTTTTAACGGGACATATACATCACTTACACTCTGGAATGCGTTTTCATTGGGATTTACCACTATAACCCTTGCCCCTGCGTCTTTTGCCTGAAACGGCAGGTATGCCGCAGGATACACTACTCCTGAAGTGCCGATAGCAAGCATTACGTCGCATTTTCTGGCCGCCTCAAAGGATCGGGGTATATCTTTTACCTGCTCTCCGAACATGACAACATCGGGCCGGGTCACAGCCCCGCAGCCCTCGCATTTGGGCATAAGCTCCACGATATCGGAAAAGGTAAAGGAGTCTGCATCGCTCATTTTCTGCTTTATCCGGCTTATAAGCTCCCTTCGCGAATAATTTTTGCTCCACTCACACGAAAGACAGCGCATGCGAAAGCCGCTGCCGTGGACTTCTATTACATCGGTATTTCCCGCCTCCAGATGAAGATTGTCAATGTTCTGTGTCACAACAGTTTTTAATATTCCCATGTGTTCGAGTTCTTTTAAGGCGTAATGAGCCGGGTTGGGCTCGGCCCGCTCAAAAGTCTCGAGCAGTTCCATGAAAAAAGGCAGCAGTTTCTGAGGATCTCTTTTCAAAGTCGCGATAAGACCTTCGGAAGTCGCGGCCTCTGAAGGATCAACCCTTTCCCATACACCGCCGGGATCACGAAATGTCGGAATTCCGCTTTCAGCCGAAATGCCGGCGCCGCAGGAAGCAACCGCATTTGAAGCTTTGGCCAGGATTTGCGCGGCCTTTTCAATTTCCTGATCTATGCTCATTGAAGCCTCCTTTATTTTAAGGGATCTTTACCTGTTTGGTCGGCAATCCTTAACAGGGTAGGAATCCTGTGGGGCCCGTGCATGCTTTTTATCCACAGTCCCGCCTGTTCGGGCCGGCAGCCGGCCGCCGAGACAAAAAGGGGCTTTTTGCTTTTCCCCCGGCAAATAATTACAAAATTGTCCGCTGTTTTAAGCGGGTTTTTTGCAACACCTACAATCACGGGAAAATATGAGAGTGCATCACGAAGATGCGCACCAAGCCCCCTGCCTGTCTCATTGTTTAAATGCACGTAGCCGTCTATTACAATCGTATCAAACCTGATGCCTGTCTTGCCCAGCACAGCAGTAAGGCAGTCAAGTTCCCGTTCATAAAACCTACCCGGCCTGTAAGGACCCACCCCGCAGACCTGTGCCGTCACCACATCAGCAGGGCGGCCGTCTGTCCAGTCCCTGAAAACAACGCATGCGGCAACCCCCGTACTTTCTTTGTAATGCACATCCAAAGCCGCTTTCATGGCACATCCCGATATTACTGTTAAAGCAGCTTGTCCAAAACCTTTTCATACACCTCTTTGTCAGGGGCGCCAAACAGCACAAAACGTATGTGCTTTACAGACGAAAATTCGGGGGTTTCCTCCAGTACGGTTTTAACGGCTATCCTGGCCGCGGCCTCAAAAGGATAACCGAATGCCCCGGATGAGATAGCCGGAAAGGCCACGGATTCAAGCCCTTTTTCCTCTGCAAGCTGCAGGGCGTTTCTGTAGCATGAGGCAAGCAGCCTGTCCGAGGGCTTGTCCACGCTGTATACCGGCCCCAGGCAATGAATCACGTGCTTGTTGGGCAGATTATGAGCCCCGGTTATAACGGCCTGTCCCGGGCTTATAGGCGCAAGAGGCCTGCATTCCTCCTCCAGACCGGGACCAGCCGCTCTGTGTATTGCACCGGCCACTCCGCCGCCTATGCGAAGTTCGGCATTGGCTGCATTTACAACCGCATCCATGTCAGGCTGGTCAGCGATATTTCCCTGTATGCATTCAATCGTAATACCGCCTACCTTCTTTTCGCTCATATCAAACCCTCCGTTTTTAAAAGACTTGGATAGATTTGCGTCCGGTTTTCACCATAGCCTCCTGCAATTTTTATAAAAAATTATCATGCTTTGCCTTCTTATGCAAAAATTTTTGCTGGTTTTCGTAGTGTACTTCCCGGTTGAGAAGGTATGCAGGTGTAGGCGGGGCAGTGATGAGACTCCGGTGGGGGGGCGCTCGGACTGCCTTTCGGAGTGCTTCTCCCTGGACTCTAAAGGAGATCCTATTTCACGGGGCACTGCGGCAAACTCCCGCCTGCGTCTTTCAAGCAGCCTCCAACTCCCGTTGCGCGAAGAATCGGCCACATTGTAGAGTCCGCAGCAGGCCCCGCATTAAACATTTTCACTTACCTGGCAGAGGTATACTACTTTGCCGGGATCAATGTCCTTCCCGCAGAACGTTTTTCGCCTGGGGACCGCGCTCTGTTTCCTCAATGTCGAAAGAAACGTTTTCACCTTCAGACAGGGTCTTGAATCCTTCCTGGTTTATGCCTGAAAAATGAACAAAAACATCCTTCCCGCTTTCATCATCCGTGATAAACCCATAGCCCTTTTTCTCATTAAACCATTTTACCGTTCCTTGCGCCAAAACTTGCTCTCCTTTGTTAATGATAAAGTGATAATAACGGGCAACGCATCCGGGGGCCCAACCTTGTGCGACCCGGTTACCCATTAATGATATTATTCTCCTGAATTGACTTTCTTGTCAATACAGAGTTTTAAACAAGCAGGCAGACCCAGGCAAAAAATTGCTCCCCGCAAATGCCTATAGCCTGTTTCGGGGGCAGCGAACCAAATTTGTTTGCATGTTGTTAACAAATACTTATAATAACAAAATAGCTTACCCAAAAAATTTTGCGGAACAAACCCGGCAAACAGGAAACAGCGTGACAAAAATGAATCATCCTATGGAAGTCCTGGAATCTGTAAGCGGATTCATGAAAAGCCGGATCATTATGTCCGGCGCGGAACTCGATATTTTTACCCTTATAGACAGGGGTTTTGATAAGGCCGAATTGCTTGCAGAAAAAACCCAAGCGGATCTACGGGGGCTAACCCGGCTGCTGGACGCTATTGCAGCCTGTGGCCTGCTGATAAAAAAAGAAAGTCGATATATTCTTGCCGAAGGGGGACGTTTCCTGTCGGCCAATCACCCTGAAAGCCTGCTTCCTATGGTGATGCACATGAACGAACTCTGGAACCACTGGAGCCGTCTCACCAATACGGTAATAGAGGGCAGCAATCCGCAGAGAACATCGCCTCCCAAAAAAGATGAAAAATCAATGAGGGCTTTCATCGGGGCCATGCATGTTGTCGGCCGGGAACTCTCCCGGCAGATTGCAGGTGAACTGGATTTATCGCCCTACAAAAGGCTTCTCGATATTGGTGGTGCTTCCGGCACCTATACTATCGCTTTCCTGGAGAAAAACCCCGGGATGACAGCGGTGATTTTCGACCTTCCCCAGGTCCTGCCCTTAGCTGAAAAGCAGCTTGCAGAAGCTAACATGGCAGAACGGGTCGAGCTTTGCGGAGGAGATTTCTATTACGATGAACTCCCGGATGGATGCGATCTGGCACTGCTTTCCGCGATTATCCATCAAAACAGTCATGCCCAGAATCTTGAACTCTACAGGAAAATCCATCGCGCACTTCTGCCCGGCGGGGTGCTGCTGATCCGGGACCACGTAATGGAAGAAGACAGAGTGCACCCTCCGGCCGGAGCAGTATTTGCCATCAATATGCTTTCCGGCACCGAGGCAGGAGACACTTACACATTGGCAGAGATACGGGAAGGCTTGGGAAAAGCCGGATTTACAGATGTCCGGCTTATAAGGCACGGCGAAAAAATGAACAGCATTGTAGAAGCGAAAAAGCCTGTTTAACGGGAATAGCCGCTGCCGACATCATGGATAAACCGTGAAACGAGTGGCGGGAATTTATGCATGGCTCACAGATACCCGGTTCTTGCCTGATCTCTTGGAAACATAAAGGGCCTTGTCAGCAGCAGATATGAGTTCGTCCTTGTTTTGTGCGTGTGCCGGGCAGACGGCCGCCCCGATACTGATTGTGACCCCACGGGCCGGTTCCCGGGTTTCAATTTTTATATTCTCGACAAGAACCCTTATTTTTCCAGCCACAACAACTGCTTCATCAATATCGGTTTCCGGCAGGACCAGCACGAATTCCTCTCCTCCGTAGCGGGCTGCTATATCCGAGGTCCTGGTGTTTTTGCGTATCGCGTCTGCCACCTGCTTTAAAACCTCGTCTCCAGGCTGGTGGCCGTGGGTGTCGTTGAAATGCTTGAAATCGTCTATATCCATAATCAGAAGCGAACACGGGCGGCCGTAACGCCTGCTGCGCTCAAGTTCTTTTTCCAGCAGAAAATGAAAATACCTGTGCACGTAAAGCCGGGTCAGGCCGTCCGTGGTGGCTTGCTCAAAAAGCCTTGCGTTCTCGATGGAAATCGCAGCCTGGGAGACTATGGCTCCGAGGATTTCCAGGCGCTCTTCTGTGAAGGCATTCGGGGTAAGGTTGTTTTCCATGTAAAGAACGCCCGTGAGCCGGCCCTTGTTTAAAATGGGCATGCACAGAACAGACCGGCACAGGTTCTCCCTTATGTACGGATCATTTTTAAAGGCCCCTTTTTCACAGGCATTGGCAAGGATCACGGATTCATGGCTGCGCCATACATAGTTTACAATCGATACCGCAATATCTTCACATTTATCAATTTCAAGGGCTTTGGACACCACAATATCGCGCCTTTTGGTATCCTCGGCCGCCACTATGGCCGGTCTGCCGTCTGTCTCAAGTATCAGAAATCCCCGCTGGGCGCCGGCGTTTACAACCGATATTTGCATTATATTCTGGAGAAGACTGTCAAGGACTATCTCGCTTGAGATGGCCTGGGATGCCTTCATAACGGTTGTCAGGTCAAGATGCCCGGTACCTGTATCACTGCTCTGCCGGGTTGAACGCCTGTTTTCTGTTGATTCCTGTTTACTCTCGGCGACGGGTAAGGATTGGCGCTCTTTTATTTCCTGCTCCTTGGCCGAAGCCCCCCATATGCGATAGCACTCTTTGGCCTTTTGCAAAAAAACTTCGGCCTCCTGCTCTGCGCCTATATTCTGATAAAAGACGGCTGTTCTTTCACAGGCAATGGCCTGTTCGTTTACATAACCGTTACGTCTTGCCCCGTCCGCGGCAGAGTGATACAGCCTGAGGGCATTTATTAATCTTCCTTTTGCCGCCTCGCGTTCTGCAAGCACCAGCTCATACTTGTGTCTGAAATTTTCGGGACACAGTTCCGCGAACTTTTTCAGGCGGCCCAGGTATTTTTTAATAACCCGCAGCCGCCCGGATTTTTCCCGCCTTGCGCCGGATAACATGAGAGCAGTGTTTATCAGGCATCGATAAAAATAATGTTCCGGCACAACCAGAGTGCCCGCCGGTACATGAATATATTGGTCCAGCTTCTCTGCGGTCTTAAGGGCTTTTTCATATTTGCCGTAAAGATAAAGAAGCTTTTCCCTGTAAAGGAGCGCAAAACAAACCCCGAAATAATTCTTTTCTCTGTGGAGCCGGGAAAGATGCCGGTCATGATCGAATCCATCTCCTGAAAGGCTTGTTCTGCTCTCAGTAAGTCCCTTCAGGCATCTTATCAATTGAATATTTTCCCTGTAACGCGCATCAATAAAAGGATCTTTTACATGATGAGAAATAAAATCCCCGTATTTGAGGGATTCTTCCAGGATATCATCAAGACGGCGGCCTATCATCAGCCGGCAGTCTGCTGCCGCATTAATGCTGTGGCCGGCAAAAATAAAATTCCCGGAATCAAGGCAAAGCTCGTATACTTTCTTGTAGACTTCAATGTCATGGCCGGCATGTTTTTTCCAGTGCTGAATGAAAAAAGCGAATATATGATCCACCACACCGGCAATCCTTTTATTTTCAAGCCTCTTATTTAGTTTAAGGGAGACCTCTCCTATCCTGTAGCCGAGCCTGTAATCTGCGAGCAAGTTTTCAATAATGGTGGCAAGATCTACAAAGACTGCGGGAGACCCTTCAGTAAGACCGTATTTCAGAATATCGTTGACGCTTATGAGGGTCAGAACCGCAAACAGTTTCGGGCTGACATAATAAGCAGATGTACCCATGCTTATCAGGATATTGTTACATGCTATTCGATCTTGGTCCTCCATCATGGGCAGGTTCAAAATCTCTTCCGGCTGCATTCCGGCAAGCCTGAGCCTCACTTTTGCAAGTTCCTGAAGAACCCTCGTGGTCCCGGGCTTTTCCGGCACCCTGAGCCCAAAAAGTCGCAGGGCCTTTAAACCCAAACCTATGGCATCCCAAGGGGAACGCATGTTCGTATACATCACGATCATCAAGGCATAGGCATTGGCCCTGTCGGCTCTTGTGGCGGCATTTTCGGTTATGATCCCGAAAAGGCGCTCAGCCTCTTCAAACTCCCTGGTAAGATACCTGCATTCCATCAGCTCAGTATAAAGATCATAAGTCAGCCTGTAATCGGTATGCCAGGAATCTTTGGGCAGAAACCCCATGCCCGCGCTCAGGTACCCTGCTGCTGAATTATAGGCTGCTGAATCCTTGGCTTTGCGACCGGCCTGCAGGTTAAGCCCGGCCGTTTTGCGGCGCTCATGAGCCGAAGTCATAACCTCTGCCGCCAGGTTTAACTGGTCGGCTATATAGAAAACTTTTTCAAACAACTCTCCTTCAGGCGTGTTTTCCAGGGCCAGGGTGCCGATCCTGTAATGCAGCAGCGCCCGCTGCTCCCCGGGAACAAGGCTGTAGGCGGCTTCCTGTATGCGGTCGTGCTGGAAAGCATAAAAGAGGCCCCTTCGGGTAAAAAACCCCTCTTCAAAAAGAAATTCCATGACCTCCACCATGTCATCTGCCGGCTTTTGAGCCACTTCAGCCAGGTTCCGGACATCAAACCTGTTGCCGATACAGGCGCATATCTTTATCACCTCCATAGACTCGGCAGGCAGGCGGCGGATCTTTTCGGCCATGAAATCGACCACGTTTTCAGTTATCTGCCTGCTCCGAACCGAATCATGACCCCATTGCCAGACACCGGAGGAATCCAGGACAAGCTCCCTGTTTTCATAAAGGGTTTTTAAGAACTGGGTCACAAAAAACGGATTGCCGAAGGTTTTTGCCTGAACCACCTCCGCCAGGGGAGCCGTTATTTCAGGGCTGCATCGCAGGAAATCAGACAGAAGCCTGTTGGTCTCGGAGACTTCAAGGGCCTGAAGATCAATCATATCAATATTTATCCCTGCCCGGCTTATTTTTTCAACCGCTGGCATAAGAGGATGATGCTCAGGGACCTCTTTGTCGCGGAAAGCACCGATAAAAAGGAAAAATCCCAAGCCTCCGTCCGCACTCATGTTCTTTAAAAGTTCAATGCTTGCAGGGTCCGCCCACTGCATGTCATCCAGGAAAAGGACCAGCGGATGAGTACTATCTGCAAACACGCTTACGAATTTTCCGAAAACCCGCCTGAACCTGTTGCGCGCCTCTGCCGGGCCCAGTTCAGGCACCTCGGGCTGCGGCCCTGTAATCAGGGCGAGTTCGGGTATTATGTCAATAATTACCCTGGCATTGGATCCGAGTGCGGAAAGAAGCTTCTCCTTCCATTCCCGTATCTTTTCATCGCTTTCTGCAAGCAGGCTTTTTATCAGGCCCTGATACGCCTGGATAATAGCGCTGTAGGGAACGTGGCTACGAAGCTGATCGTACTTGCCGGATATAAAAAAACTGTGCCTGGCAGTAACTATCCTGTCCATCTCATATACGAGCGCTGACTTGCCTATGCCCGGTTCCCCGGTCACCAGAACCGCTTCTGCCGAGCCCTCAAAAGTCCTTTCAAAGGCTTCTGTGAGCCGGGCAAACTCTTTTTCCCTGCCCACAAGTTCACGCGGCATTGTAAATTTCAGGGGGAAGTCGCTTTTGCCCAGTTCAAAATTCTCTATTGAGCACGAGGCTTCAAGCTGTCTTTGGCATTCCTCCAGGTCTGCTGCCAGACCGGAAGCGCTCTGATAGCGCTCTTGGGGGCCCTTTTCCAGAAGCTTCATAACAATATTTGAAACAACCTCCGGCACCTCGGGCCGTATTATATGAGGGGGCACAGGCTTTCTGGCTATATGGGCATGAATGATATCCATGGGTTCGCCCGAACTAAAAGGCGGATTGCCTGTCAGCATTTCATAGAAGGTGGCACCAAGAGAATAAAAATCGGCCCGGTAGTCAACATCGCAGTTCATCCTTCCGGTCTGCTCAGGAGACATGTATGCCAGGGTGCCTTCTATAAGCCTGGGATTATAGACCAGTTCCTCTTCCAGGCTAAGTTCGGTTGCAGTCCCGAAATCGGTAAACTTTAACTCGTCGGTTCCGCTGTTATAAAGGATGTTGCCGGGTTTTATGTCGCGGTGGGATATGTTGTGGCTGTGAAGGGCATCAAGGGTCCGGGCCAGCCTTGCGGCAAAGACGAGAAAATTCCCGATTTCAAAAGGGGCGCCGGCAAGACACTTCAGGCTTACACCTCCGAAATCCTCCATTACCAGGGCTGTGCTGTCACCGGTATCGATGGTTTCGATAACCTTTACCACGCCTTCAATGTCGAGTTTTCCGAGAAGTTCGTATTCACGCCTGATTCGGGTGGTTTCGGAAAAACCAGGAAATGTCTCCCTGATAGTCTTTATGATGACGGGTTGGCCGGTGTCGTTTTTTTTACCACTGTAAACGGCCGAATGCTGTGTTTCGTCTATCAGCCCGGAAATCGTATATCCAGGTATCTCCATGCCACCTCCCGGCAAAGGTTCTACATGGGCATCTCCGATCCTTACTGTTACCACCAGCTTCCACTACCTCTCCAAAATCGGATACTTAAATCGGCATCCTGATTTATATTTATAGCAGGCTTTATCCTTCCGGTAAACTTAATCTTTAGGCTTGCTCTCTACAGGTTAAATTTCCATAACGATAACATGGCGGCATCGGCGGGGCCGGATACAACTCCCGGCAAGGCATTATTCCCCGTTTGCGGAAACTATATGTTTTTGGCAAAACTTGATCTGACAATTCTCAGAATTCCCACGGCTGGCAGAGGCTCGCATTGATGGCCATATATGATCAGTGGTCATATATGGCCAGTGACGTTCCCTTTCCCTGTCTAAACCATTCCCGCCTGTTGAGCCAAATATCCTCGTTAAACCGGTTAATTATCGCTAAAATCGCGAAAACAAAAATTCCGGCACGGATTGTGTAAGGATATAAAGCAGAAAGTATCGACAATCATAGATCAAACTCGAATATCGGCCTTTGCCGAAAAGAGACTGCCATGATCATAGTCCGAATAAGCATTCAAGCGCTGGCTGAAAAACAAAAAGAGGTGATGCAAACCCTTCTGTCGCTGATGGTTCGCCTGGAAAGGGAGACGGGGTGTCTGAGTTATGCGTTGCTATCCGACATCAAGGATAAAAACACCCTTTATGTCCTCGAAGAATGGGAAAACCGCCAGAAGCTGGACAATCACCTGAAATCAGACTTATTCGGTGTCCTGCTGGGGATCAAAAGCCTTTTGCGCCAGCCGCACGGCATCCGTATTTACACTGTTGAAAAAGCCGAAGGCATGAACGCGGTTCTGGCCGTGCGCGGCAAAACCAATGACAGCGGTACCTCAAAAATCAAGGAGATTAAACCATGAATGAATGGAATCAACCCCCAGGGGGGTCCCCACCGACTTTCGAAGAGGTGGCGGCAAAAATCCGCCAACAATTTAAAATATACAAAGGCCGTTCGGCTCTGATCCTTGCCGTCCTTGTGGTGGTGGCTGTATTCTGGACAGCATGGTTCACGGTCCAGCCGGAAGAAACCGGGATCGTGCAGCGCTTTGGGAAAGTGATTCGCACAGCCGGGCCGGGACTGCATTTCAAGCTTCCGCTTGGCATCGAGACAGCCCGTATGGTGCCCACTGCCCGGGTACTCAAAGAAGAATTCGGTTTTCGGACTGTGGCCAGTGTCCCCGGGGAAAAGACCCGCTATGATCCCAGCGGTGCATACAAGGACGAGTCATTAATGCTTACCGGAGATTTAAACGTCATCGACGTCCAGTGGATTATCCAGTACCGCATCGAAGACCCGATTCGCTACCTGTTTCATGTACGCGAGACCCCCAAAACAATCCGCGATATCACCGAGGCGG
>JAIPDS010000053.1 GCA_021737565.1 Desulfobacteraceae bacterium
CACCTCCAGGCAAATCCTGGATAATCTACTTGGCTCATTTGCACCTCCTTTTTGCCAAGTAGTTTTACCCAAAATTTGCAAAAGCGGACAAATCATTTGCTATGAATTGCGGTCATATCATTTGCTATCAACAGGAAAAAACAGGGGAAAGGGTATGCCGTGGAACAGAAAGGTTATTCCCTGATCTTTGAAGGGCGGGTCCTTCCGGGATTTTCCCGGAGGGAGGTCATCAACCGCGTTGCCATGCGGCTGGGCAGAAGCCCGGAGAACCTCAAACCGCTGTTTCGCGACAGGCCGGTAACCGTGAGAAGGGATCTGGACAGGGAAAAAGCCCTGGACCAGCAAAAATTTTTTTCAAAAATGGGTGTTTGCTGCCATGTATGGCCTAAAGAAGAACAAAAACAGGAGGATCAGCCATACAACTCTCTTAACGGAGAGTCAACTCCGGGCAGACAGAGATGTCCAAAATGCGGCAATGAACTGACAAAATTCGGCACCCATGTGGATGACTGCCCTTTTTGCGGCATTATCATATCCAAATACCTAAGAAGGCGGCAGGGCTAAGGATACCCTGTAATACTGCGGATTTCCTTGTACAGGGGCTCAAGGCGCTTATACATCTTCTTATACACCCTGGTGTATAACGCGTTATAAAGCTTGTGCGATTCCGGGTCGGGCTCAAAAATATCCGCGATATGCGTCATTGAATCCACCGCCGATTTGTAGTCCGCGTGCAGGCCCAAGCCAACTGCTGCATTTATTGCCGCCCCCAGCCCCGAGGTCTCATATACAGGGGGCCGGGATGCAGGAAGGTTAAAGATATCCGCTGTGGCCTGCATGGCGTTTTTGCTCTTAGAGCCGCCGCCTGAAACCGTCAATTGCCTGATCTTAATCTTTGCCCTCTTTTCGATGCGCTCCTTTCCCTGCCGAAGCGCGTATGCCAAGCCCTCGAGTATTGCCCGGTACACATGGGCGCGGGTGTGTATGTCGCCAAATCCTATTATACTGCCCTTTGCCTCCGGGCCGGGCACCTTTATGCCCGGCGACCAGTAGGGCTGAAGCATAAGGCCCATGCATCCCGCTGGAATATCGTCTATTAGTCGATCAAACAGGGCCTCGGCGTCCACGCCGAGTCTTTCCGCCTTTTCCTTTTCAGGATGGCCGAATTCGTTTTTAAACCAGCTTACCATCCAGAATCCCCGGAAAATCTGTACCTCCAGCGAATAATACCCCGGAACGGCGGCCGGATAAGGCGGAAACAGAAAAATCGGCTCAACGTACCTGCTGCTGGTAACGTTTACAGTGGCGGTAGTACCGTAACTAATGCAACCGGTTGACGGCTCAAGGCCGCCCGAACCTATGACTTCGCAGGCCTTATCCGCCGCGGCCGCTATCACGGGCAGTCCTTCGGCAAGACCGGTTTGCCTTGAAGCCTCCGGGCTTACCAGCCCCAGCTTTCCCCCTGGAGGGACAAGCCTGGGGAGCATATCGGGTTCCACAGGAATTGCCCGCCATTTCCAGTCGGAATCCTTTGACCACGACAGGCGCTTGTAATCAAACGGTATATAGCCAACCTGGCAGCCCACCGAATCCGTAAACTCACCTGTCAGCTTATAGGTCAGGTAGCCTGAAAGAAGAAGGTACTTGTGGGTCTTGTCCCATATTTCCGGCTGGTGAGTGCGTATCCAGTTGGCTTCTGCTTCCTGCTGCAGATAGGCCACCGTGCTTCTCAACCCGGTAAGCGCAAATAATATCCCCCACATGCCGCCCACAGAGGCAAGACCGGAAGTCTTTCTCTGGTCCAGCCACGAAATGGCCGGCCTCAGGGGCTTTCCGTCCTTTCCGATATTGACCACCGTTCCTCTCTGGGTGGTAAGCGAAAGCCCGGCAATGCGCTTACTGTCAACCTTTTTATCGCTCCACAGCTTCTGGCACGCCCTGCATAGGGTATTCCAGTAAAGTTCCGGGTCCTGTTCCGCCCAGCCCGGGTGTTTTGAATAATAAGGTTCAAAAGGGATCCTGACAATCGCCTGCATGCTACCTGAAAGATCAAAAACCATCACCTTTAAACTCTGGGTGCCGTTGTCAATTGCAAGCACCAGGTCCCTTATGTTCATTGGCGATCCTTTCAAAATTTGATGCACTCGTAAAAAGTCTGATTTTAGATGGCGCCGTAAAAAGTTCAAGATCAAGGCTTGCGCAATTTCGAAGAATGCAGCGTACCTAGCCGTACGTGAAATTCTGAGAAAGTGCGCGTAACGCAGATATTGGACTTTTTACGGTGCCATCAAATTTTATAATGGCACTGAATGGACGTAGTCCCAGTACTCCATGTACATGCTCCGCTCGGCCGCCCATCGCTTCTTATCCCAGTCAAGCACCGGCCTGCACAAAGCCTCCACCCTGTCAAGATATGCCCGGCCTCCCTCGGAAAGAAGAATGCCCGGCCTTACCCGCCTGAGCATAAGATCTGACAAATGCATTATCTGCCCTGCTTGCGCTGCGGCAGGCAGCTCCGCCCACAGGGTAAGAGTGCCGGGTATAAAGCTTAAATCCTTTTTTTCGGCTCTCATAACCATTTGGCCGGCCATCTGACCGTATCTGCCCAAAAGCCTTTGCCAGGTATTGGTGCTAAGTCCGCGGCGTTTTTCCGGCAGCGGCCCGGCAGGATCAAATACCGGCTCTGACATCTTCGGCTCGGGCTTTCCTGGCAGCCGGTCCGAAGCGGCTTTTAGGGCGTCTTTTGCAAGTGCCCTGAAGGTGGTAAGCTTTCCGCCCGTAACCGTGACAAGCCCCCTGTCTTTCCATACCACGTGCTCTCTTGACTCCTGGGAAGGGGGTTTGTCTGCCTTGCTTAAAACCGGCCTGATGCCTGAATAAGAAGATACGCAGTCCTTTAACCCAAGATCCCGGCCCGGAAAATAAGCCCTTAAACACTCTATCATATATTGGGCCTCATGTTTGTCCATTACTATTTCACCTTCAAGGCCGTGGCCGTGATCAATGTCGGTGGTGCCGAGCATAAGGGCCCCTTCCCAGGGGATTATAAACAGGGGACGTCCGTCGTCGGGATGGACAAGGGTGACTGCCTGATAAACCGGCAGGCGCCATGAGGGAAGCATGAGGTGGCTTCCACGAAGCGGACGAAGATGCAGACCCGGGACAGGCGAAGCATGCAGGGTCTCAGCCCAGGAGCCGGTCGCGTTTATCACCACCGGGGCTGAAAGAAACATTGTTTGGCCTGTGCTGGTGTCGACAACAGAGGCTCCTGAAACCTCCCCGCGTTCATCCCGGCGGATTTCAGTGACGCTGGTATAATTAAGGGCCGCAGCCCCTTTTTGCACTGACTCGTCTATCAGGCGCAATACCAGGCGCGCGTCATCCACCTGGGCGTCCATGAATCCAAACCCCCCGCAAAGACCCCCCTTATCTATCCCCGGCACCAATTCGGAAAAAGCACCCGCGCCATAATAATGATGGTACCGCCTGCCCGCCATCAGGTCATAAAGGGTCAGGCCTGCCTCCAGGCTCCACCTGCCAGGCCCCCTTTTGCTGTAGACGGGCATGAGAAAGCCTATGGGCTCGACCAGGCCCGGGGCTTCGGCCAAAAGGCGCTGGCGGTGGCGTACCGACTCCCAGGTCAGATGCAGCCTGCCCTGCTTTAAATACCTGAGGCCGCCGTGGACAAGCTTTGAAGACCTGCTGGAAGTACCCCAGGCAAAATCGTTTTTTTCCACCAGGACCGCGCGAAGGCCCATCCTGACGGCTTCCCTTAAAACCCCGGCACCGGTTATGCCGCCACCGGCAACAATCATATCCCAGGTCCCGGAAATATTATCAAGTCTCACGCCGCCCCCCCCCCCCTAATCAACCAGTTTTCCGGGATTCATCCGCTGCCCGGGATCCATCTGCCCGGATACGGCCCGCAGAATTTCAATGCCCGGCTTTCCCTTCTCGGCCTCGAGATACGGCTTGTGATCAACCCCTACCCCGTGCTGATGGCTTATGGTGCCGCCGGCTTCCACAATGGCCCGGCTGGCGGCGGTCTTAATGGCTCGCCACCGCTGCAGGGTCTCCTCCGGGGTTTCTGCTATGCGGAACAGGTAAGTGGTATATATGCTGGATCCGCTTGAATACACGTGTGACAGATGGGTAAACACGTGAACCTTCTCGTTTTTATCGGATATGGCCTGTCTTATTGCCTCCTGGATCTGTTTTACGGTTGAACCTACCTTCTCCCATGTTACCGCGGTCTCCAGGGTATCCACCGCATATCCCATGTCCCAGAGGCTGTTTCGCATATACGGGGCCGTAAACCTGCTTTTCTTCCAGGCTTCTCCCATGGCTCTTCCAACTGAAAGGCCCTTGTATTTTTTTATAATGCGCTTTGCCGCCTTTTTCCCTGCCGAGGCGATTTTACCGGGCCCTGCTATGCCCATTAACATCATGCACCAGGACATTTCATCAAGACCCCGTATTCGCAGGTATTTTTTGAGCAGCTCAATTTCTTTATCCTTTCCCGCAAGCACAAGGCTTGTCATTGTTTCTTCTTCGTTGCTCAGCCTGACCATGGAAAGGGGAAGATCCGAGCCCGCAAGCTCCCGGACTGCCGAGACGGCGGCATCCCAGGCAGGGAAAAACACCCCGTAGACATCGTCTGTCTCCGGCATTCTCCTTACCCTCACCAGGGCCCTGGTCAGCACCCCCAGCCGGCCTTCGGAACCCAGAAAAACCTGGCGCAGGTCAGGACCTGCCGCTGATGCGGGAAAAGGCGGAAACTCAATAACACCCGCAGGCGCGACAGCCCTGCCTCCCGCGAAAAGATCCTCTATTCGCCCGTAATAGCGGGATTGCTGACCGCTGGAGCGGGTAACCACCCACCCTCCCAGGGTGGAATATTCAAACGACTGGGGGTAATGTCCAAGGGTATAGCCCCTGGCTTTTAAGGCCGCTTCAAGATCAGGGCCCGCAACCCCGGCCCCGAAGGTGGCCAGCCTGCTTTCAGGTTCAAAATCTATCAGGCGGTTAAGCCGCTCAAAAGACAGAGACAGCACCGGAGCGTCTTTTTCAGGCACATCGAGATGGCCGACCACGCTTGTACCGCCTCCGTATGGTATTACTGTCATCTTTTCTTTATCAGCAAGGGACAAAACATCTTCGAGCATGGCCTCAGACTCGGGAAAGGCCACTGCATCCGGAAAACGGCTCAAAGTACCGCACCGCATCCCAACCCAGTCGGGCAGGCTTTGTCCGTGGGCGTGGTCCAGGCGGGTTCCCGCATCCTTTGATATAACACTGCTCTCCTGTCCAAGCCTTGATTCCGGGACCTTTTCGATCATTTTTTCCCTGGGAATGCTTTGCTGCAAGGCAGGACTGCCCACCAGGTCCTCAAGCATGGCCCGGGCGCCTTCGGGCACCTTCTGTTTTACACTTTCATCGCCCCAGCCGTTCCATCGTTTCATTTAAGATCTCCGCTTCTACTGTTTTAACAGTGCAAAAAACAAAAAAGCACCGGAGTTAAGGGGCCAGAACCCGGCATCCTGCGCCCCGGTTTTCCCGATGCTTTTTAACTCTCCGGGATGCGGCACATTACAGGTCCGCGGCATCAAGTCCCAGGCCGCGGCGCTTTTCTTCGATGCGCCTTCGCATAAGCACGGCCGCTTTTTCAGGATCGGGCTCTACCGCGAATGCCGCGCCCACCACATCTTCAAGCCCTTTTGTAAGAAGTTCCACAACATTCATGCTGCCCGCAATAGGCGGCATGGGGCCGAGTACCGTGTATATTCCCGATGCAACTGCATATGCGCCTATGGAAACCGCCTTTTCGGAATACCATTCAGGAGCCGCCCCTGCCAGGGGCAGATCACTTATATCCGTTCCAAGCGCATTTGCCAGGGCGGCGGCCAGAACCAGGATGCGCACGTTGTCCACGCAGCTTCCGAAATGAAGCACCGGAGGAATGCCCAAAGAACCGCACACTTCCTTTAAGCCGGGCCCGGCATGGGAAATCGCCCCGGATATCTTGAAGCCGGCCTTGGCGTTTGCAATTGCGGCACAGCCGGTATCAACCACAAGCACATCATTTTCTATAAGCCTCTTTGTAAGGGTGACATGCCCGTAATCATGCTTTATCTTGGGATTGTTGCATCCCACAATACCGGCGGCACCCCTTATCTTTCCGGCTTTTATGGCATCAAGCAGGGGTTCGGGGCTGCCGCCAAGAGCCCCTATCACCGCTTCCACGGAAAAACCCCCTACAGAATCAATCGGCTCCACCGGGATGTAGACCTCGCCCCTGTTGGAAAAATTTTCCACTGCGCCTTTTACCACCTCGTAGGCCTTTTCACGCGCATTGTCGGGATGGAACTCCACGTGCTCCATTCCGGCAAACCTGGCCTTGTCACTGGTGCTTATCATCTTTGTATGATAGCAGGCAGCCACCTTTGATAAGGCGGGCATGATGCACTGGTAATCAACAATCATCATGTCCACGGCACCAGTGGCTATTATAAGCTCTGTCATAAGATGATTGCCGGCCATGGGGATGCCATGGCGCATAAAAAGCTCGTTTCCGGTGCAGCAGACTCCGCACAGGTTTATACCCTTGGCGCCTTTTGTTTCGGCCATCTTTATGATTCCAGGATCATTGCAGGCTGCAAGAACCATCTCCGAGACCACGGGGTTGTGGCCGTGAACCACCACGTTTACATGGTCCTCTTTTAAAACCCCGGCATTAACCTTCGCGGGCGTGGGCTTCGGGGTGCCGAAAAGAATGTCAGAAACCTCGGTTGCTATCATGGAACCGCCCCATCCGTCTGAAAGGGCGTTTCTTAAGCCATGTAAAAGAAGGCTCTGCCAGTCGTTGTCAACGCCCATATGGGTGCGGTGCATGGCCTCGGAGGTTTCCCGGTCTATTCCCCTTGGCATTATGTTTAACCTGCGCCACAAATCCTGTCTTTTTTCAGGAGCCCTTGAAGCAAGGGCGATCTCTTTCTTGGCGGTGCCGAAATCCTCCTTCATGGCGCCTGCAAGCTCTGTTGCAATCTCGGCCGTATTTCTTCCCTCTGTAGAAATACCGTATTCAGCCGCAACCTTCCCAAGCTTTTCCTGGTCTCTTATTTCATAGCCCGGGGCGCGGTTCTCGGCCACGCCCTCGAGCACTTCCACCAGGTCCCTTCCGTGGTCTGAATGGGCGGCGGCTCCTGCCGCAATCATTCTGCACAGGTTGCGCGCCACGATAATATCGCCGTCAGCCCCGCATACCCCCTGGCTGGGGCCTTCCCCGAACGGATCTATTCTGCAGGGACCCATGACGCAGATGCGGCAGCTCAGCCCCATTTCACAAAACCCGCACTGGGGCTGCTGGGCCTCATGGCGGTCCCATACGGTTTCCACCTGGTCGGTCTCCATTTTCCTGATCAGAAGCTGCCCGTCCTTTGTGATGCTTTTTTTATCATGATGCGTCATTATCCTGCCCTCCCTTTATCTTGCCAGGTTGATCTCTGTTACGGCTTTCTTGACGGTACGAAGCAGGGCAAAGCCCTCGGCATGCTCCACGGGCGTGGCCTCTGCGGTAACACTTCTTGCAACCATATCTGTTTTGCGTTTCATGGCTCTATCTGACTCCTCAAAAGTCAGGGCACCGGTCTTGCACACCTCCACGCATGCGGGGACCCGCCCCTTATGCTGGCGTGCAATGCAGTTGTCGCACTTTACAGCCACTGCTTTTCCGGCAGGAGCCAGAGGATCTTTGTGATACCTTATGACGCCGTAGGGACAGGCCATGGCGCACGAAGCACAATTAATGCAGACATCGGGATTTATAAGCACTGTGTTTGTTTCAGTCTGCCGGTAAATTGCGCCCGGAAGACAAGCCATCTGGCAGGGAGCCGGATCGCAGTGCCGGCACCTGTTGGGAAACCCCTCGTAATAAATTCCGGCACCCACGTGAATCCGAGGCCTGGGCAAGGGATTCTCTAAAATCGCCGAAAACAGGTTTCCTGTTTTTGAATGCGCTGTTGCGCAGGCAAGCATGCACTGCATGCATCCCACGCATCTCTCCGGGTGAACAATGACCTGTTTCATAGCACCTCCTGCTTTATTTAGCGCCGCATTAAACGACTTACATTAAAATTGGGATCAAGCAGGTATTGCTCGGGGATATCAACAGGCATCCTGCTCTGAACAAGCGATGTCAGTACCCCGCCCTGCTCCACGCGGTTTACCATAACAAACCCTACCAGTATATCTCCGTCGAATACCAGTTTTCGATAGGTTTTGCGCCCGGGGTCAAATGCCTCGGCAGTTCTGCAGGAATCATCCACCTCCCTTTTGCTTACCCTGCCCGCGCTCATCACATCCGTGTCAAAAATTCTTATCACATTTCTTGAAAGGCTGCCCCTGTAAGATATGGGATGGCCGGCCATGTTCATTCCTGCAACGCGGCCCTGGCTGACCGCCTCGGGCCATATGGCGTTTACCCACCGCCTCTGCCGGGAAAGATCAAATGATTCGGCAACATCGCCGGCGGCATACACGCAGTCCGAGCTTGTTTTCATGTGCCGGTCCACAAGTATGCCTGCGTCGGTATTTATACTGTCTCTCGGCACAAAACCGTGAGCGGGGAAAACCCCCTTGCCTATAACCGCCATGTCACAGTCAATCCGATCGCCGTCCGATAAAACCGCCTTTTGAACACGGCCGTTTCCTTCAAAAGCCTCTGCCGAGACACCCGTGCGAACTGTTAGGCCGTGATCCTGAAGCACCGTCTGAATCATGCGGCCGGCTGTTTCATCAACCTGCATGGAAAGGGGGTATCCTGAACGGATCAGCATGGTAACAGAAACTCCGCGCTTTAAAAGAGAGTAGGCGGCTTTAAACCCCACAAGTCCGCCCCCGAGCACCAGGGCGTTTTTTATCTGCGGCAGGGCACTTATCATCTTTTTTACATGGGCTATGTTGCGCATGAAAAATATATTTTCCAGCTCAGAGCCTTTGGCGTCAAGACCCTTGGGATCAGCCCCGCAGGCAAGCAAAAGCCGGTCATAAGGGTGTTTTTTGCCGTCTTCGGTAACAACCACGCGGCTGCCGGTGTCAATAGATGATGCACGTACGCCCAGGACCGGGCTGATCCGGTTTTTATCGTAAAAGTCTTTACTGCGTATGGAAAGTTTCTCTTCCGGGACCGAGCCCTCTAGCAAATTGCTGATCATGGGCCGGCAGTAGGGCAGGAAGGTTTCATCAGAGATAATGCTTATGTCGCCGGATTCATCAAACCGCCTGATAGTTTCTGCTGCGGTGACCCCGGCCACGCCGTTTCCGATAATCACGTATTTCATAATGGCGCCTCGATCAGTGATCGGTAAACCGTGAACCGTTTCATCTCCTGTATGAAATCTTTAATTAATTTAAAACACCTCCTAGCTTATTGCAAATCATTTTATGCACATATAAAGATGTACTCATAAAAAGCGATTTATTCAGCTATCGCGGCATTTTTGCAAAAAGGAAATCCGTAAGCACCTTGGCTGATCGGCGGTGCGGAAAAGGATTTCTTGGAAGTCGATTTTCGACGGCAAAGTAAAAAGTTCAAGATCAAGGCGCGCAAAATCCCGAGGAATGCAGTCACGCCGTTGGCGTGATGAAATTCCGAGGGATGAAGCGCAACGCAGATATTGGACTTTTTACGAAGCCGTCATAAAAAGTTGTTAAAAAAATTAGCACCCCTCCCTTGAAAGCATCGCTCCAATGATTATTTTTATGATGAAAATAAAGGATAATTAACAGATTCAGTCTGTTAAAAAATATATAAAAGGAGGTGACAGCTATGGCACTGACACGGTGGAATCCATGGACAACTTTGCCTACGCTGCAGGACAGGATAAATCGCATATTTGATGATATGTTTCCGGCAACCGGTGAAGGCAGGGAAGATATGGGCCTTTTTGAATGGCGTCCAACTGTTGACACCTATGAAAAGGACAACGCCATCATGGTCAAGGCAGAGCTTCCCGGAGTTAAAAAGGATGATGTTTCCATTGACGTAAACAACAACGTTCTTTCCATCAAGGGGGCGCGCAAGGACGAAGAAAACGTCGAGGATGAAAACTACTATCGCCGGGAGCGCTTCTACGGAACGTTCCAGCGCGCCTTTACTCTGCCCGACAATGTTGACACGGACAAAATCGAGGCAAGCTTTAAAGACGGCGTGCTGGAAGTAAAGGTGCCCAAAACCGAGGAAAGCAAGGGCAAGAGAATCGAGATAAAGTAAGATCCATATCTGTCTTTAAAAACCGGGCCGCACGCCGGATAAGGCAAACGGCCCGGTTTTTTTATGCATCACTCCACGGGATGGACCCAGTCTTCGGTATCTTCGGCCCTGCCGTACTGGATATCTGTTATTGCGTCAAAAAACTTCCTTGCCCAGGAGCCGACCTTTCCGTCGCCTATTTTAAGCTTTTTGTCCTTGTACTTGATCTCGCCCACGGGCGAAATTACCGCCGCGGTACCGGATCCGAAACATTCTTGTAGCCTTCCGACCCCGTGGGCTTCAACCACCTCGTCGATTGATATGCGGCGCTCTGTTACGGGATAACCCCATTTGCGGGCAAGGGCAATAACCGAGTCCCTGGTTATGCCCGCAAGGATACTGCCTGAGAGCTCCGGGGTTATAATCTCGTCGTCTATCACGAAAAAGATGTTCATTGAGCCGACTTCCTCGACATATTTCCTCTCAACCCCGTCCAACCAAAGCACCTGGGTATAGCCGTTCTCATGGGCCTCTTCGCCTGCATACAGGCTGGCGGCGTAATTGCCCGCAGTCTTTACTTCGCCTACGCCGCCCGGGACCGCTCTTACGTATTTTTCAGTGACCCATATCTTTACAGGGTTAAACCCTTCCTTGTAATAAGCACCCACGGGGGAAAGAATGATAAAAAACCTGTAAGTGTAAGATGCCCGCACCCCCAGAAACGGGTCCATGGCTATCATGGTGGGCCGGATATAAAGGGAAGTCCCCGGCGCGGACGGCACCCAGCGGCGCTCAAGCCTTACGAGCTCTTTTCCGGCTTTAAGGGCAAATTCTTCATCTAACTCCGGAATGCACATCCTGCGGGCCGACCTGTTGAACCTGCGGAAATTCTCCTCCGGCCTGAAAAGCTGGATCCTGTCCCCGGGGGCTTTAAAGGCCTTTAACCCCTCGAAAATGGACTGACCGTAATGGAGCACCATGGTTGAAGGATCCATTGGAAAAGAGCCGTACGGCTCTATTCTGGGACTGTGCCACCCGTTGTCAGGATCATAGTCCATGTTAAACATGTGGTCTGTAAAAATGGTTCCAAAAGCCAGGTCCGAATCGTCAGGCAGGGGTTTTAAAGCGCCTGCTTTTTTAATAATAGTTTCCATGAAAATACTCCGCTTTTCCGGTTTTGCCTGAAAGACTGCGTTTATGCCAAACACACTGATTTTTATCTATTTATTTATTAATCCTGATCAGTGTGCCCTTTACGTTAACGTCAATCGATCTCTTAATCAAGAAAATTTCTCGGAAACTTTTCCTCTTGCTGAGCCCGTTCGACAATGATAAACTAATTTTGCAATGGAAACAAGCATTCACCATCCCAAAGATACAGCCTGCCGGTACCTTGTCTGCCCGTATAAAAAAGGGCGCCCTAAAAAACACGTTGATGTTTGCCGCAAATGCAGGCGAAACAGAAATTGCAGCACATATCAGGATTATATACAGCCGGCACTCTTCCCGGGATGGCAGTAAACATAAAGGGGCCCATGATGCAGCAGGAAACCGCGAAATACGAAACAAGACTTTATAAAGAAGGCATGGCCGAACCCGGAACCGCGCTTTTGGGCACCCCGGGCACAAACGGCCTGTGGAACCGGGACCATCCGGCCTGTAAAGTGCTAAATTCCCTGCCGCCCGGGACTGAACAAAAAAACACGATACTTTATGCCAAACCTGCGGAACCCTATGCCACAACTATTTACCACCTTTCGGAAACTGCACCAAACAGAGTGATTTGCCCGCAGGATTCAGAGACCAGGATGTTTCTCCAGGATCTGCCCGTGGCTGAAAAACTTGATACAGAATCTGTCGCACTAGTCCTAAAGGACAAAAAATGCGTTATTGTCCCGCATCAGGGAATTATTGCAAAAGGCGGAAATCCGGCTGAAGCTTATTTGGATTTCTCTGCGGCCTGCTTTGCAGGATTTGTAAAATTTTTTTCAGACACCCTCCAGGCAGCCCGCGCAGGTGAGCTTGGGAAAAAAAGAACGCAGGCCTTTTCAAGGGTCTGCAAACAACTTCCGCAGCCCGCCGTATTTGAAACCGGGCTTATGACAGGACCTTTTGAAACAGAAAGCACCGTAAAAAACGCCATAGCAGAGACTGGAAAGAAGATTGTTAAAAGAGGCCTGGTCAATGCCTGCTTTGGAAACATCTCCTACCGGAGGGACGATAGTCTTTATATAAGCTCGTCAGGCAGTTTTCTCGACGAACTTGAAGATGACCTGGTAATGGTAAACATTAAGGACGGCTCCTGCACGGGCGGAAAACCCTCATCCGAGCTGCCAACTCACCTTGAAATAGCGGCTTCAACAGATTTTCGCGCCGTGCTCCACGGCCATCCTCTGTTTACGGTAATCATGTCCATGGACTGCCGCGAAGAAAACTGCACCCACCAGGGAGCCTGTCATCTGGACTGCCCGGTGCCCCGGGAAATAAGCGCCATTCCGATTGTGCCCGGAGAGACAGGGGGAGGCGCTTTCGGACTTAATCGTACTGTGCCTGCTGCAATAAAAAAGGCCAAGGCAGCAATCGTATACGGCCACGGGGTTTTTACATGCGCTTCAAACGACTTTAACAATGCCCTGGGCAGAATGATCACCATAGAGCGCATTTGCCGCAGAATCTATTTTGAACGGATGGGAAATCCGCACACAAGCTAGATACGCCCCCCGCTCCAGCGCAGCTTGGCTTTCAGGATATCAAAATAATTGTATCCAGGCAGCTTGATAAGCTGAAGCGGAGACCTGCTTTTCTCCATTATGATCTCATCGGAGGAATCAAGCTCCATGCCCTCCTGGCCGTCAAATGTGGCCACTATATCCGAGGACTTTTCCCCTGGGCGGATCTTTATACGCGAAGAGTTTGGCACCACCAGGACCCTGTTTGTCAGGGTAAAGGGGCAAATAGGGGTAACAATAAACCCCTCCACCGCGGGATGTACAACCGGTCCGCCGGCTGCAAGCGAATAAGCAGTAGAACCCGTGGGAGTTGCAACAATAAGCCCGTCGCTTCTGTAGGTGGTCAGGTAGTGCTCGTCTATATATGTATCAATATTGGCCAGCCTTGCCAGGACGCCCTTGTTTATCACCACGTCGTTTAACACGGTCTCCCTTACATACGGCTTGCCGTTTCTTATTATCTCCACCTGCAGGCGATCACGGGATTCAATTGTAAAATTCCGGCTTATCACCGCCTCTGCAGCCAAAAACACGGCATCCTCGGAAATCTCGGCAAGGAAACCTATGTCGCCGAACTTCACCCCTATCATGGGCATGCCCGAATCGCCTATCCAGCGCGAAGCGCTAAGAAAAGTGCCGTCTCCTCCCAGGACGAACACGCAGGTGATGCTACTGGTATCTACTTCCCTGCCCCGGTTCTCATCGAGGCCCAGCTTGGGCTGAAATGAGTCCCGGCGCACGACTTCTATGCCTCTTTGGCGGAACCATTCGGCAAGCTCATCCGCCTTGTCCCGGGCCGCCTTGTCCCTTTTTACGAACAATCCTATTTGTTCCACTCTCTTTTCGCCTTTTCTTTATAACTCAAACCGGTTGTATTCATCTATGATGACACATACTAGTTTCGGCAAGGACGGGCAAGGCTTTTTATCTGCAGCCGGGTACGGTCATTGCCAGCCGCCATTGAGTTGACATTTATACTTCATATCTTTAAGCTTGATGCCTTTTGCATCAACAGTTATTTTGATACAGAAAAGCGTGTTTCAAACATTTAGAAAAAGGACGAAGTCATGGAAAAACAAGAGCTTATTGAAATGCTTAACAGGGATCTTGCAGACGAACATGCAGCCATCCTGCGCTATCTGATCCACAGCTACCTGGAAGGCGAGGACACGCCCATAGGTGCAAAACTGCTTTCCAGGGCCAGGGAAGAAATGTGGCACATGCACTGGCTGGGAATGATAATAGGAGCCATTGGCGGTGAGCCCGACATGGAGCCCGCGCAATACCCCTATGACCCCACAAACAGGGCCACCATTTTAAAATCCTACGTGGATTACGAAAAAAACCTGGTCCCCCATTACGAGCAGGAAGCCGAAAGAGTAAACGAACCCCACATTAAACGCGTTCTTTTGCGGGAAGCCTGGGAATCTGAAATGCACGCGGAAAAATTCCAGAAAATGCGCGACAAGCTAACCGAAGAGGAAGCCGCGGGAATGCCGGGCGAAGAAAACCAACTGCCTGAGGCGCTTGCAGAGATGATCCAGCAGAGCGTTGCCGCAAAATACAGGCAGATGCTCCAGACCCTTCGCGATGCCTGGGTATTTCAGGATCAGGGCGTGGAGGCCTGGCAGCGGATGGACTTTTCCATGACCAAAATGAAGCAGCTTGCCCACAGCGCGGAAGAGATTGCAGAAAACGGCCTAGAGCCCGACCTGACACCCGGCGTCATAGACCGGGGGAGATCTTTTGATGCAGCAATTGACAAAGCTGTTAACGAGCTTAAGGAATCGCTTGACCTGCACCTGAAACTTCAGTCAGACCCTGAAGCAAAAAAACACGGCGGCCTGATGTCCAACCTGGACCTGACCATTCGCCAGGAAAAATACGAAACAGAGGAACTCCAGGAACTGCAGAAAAAAAGATAGCAGCAGGGGCGCTGCTGACTGACAACATCGCAAATCCATTTTCCCGGCACCGCATTGTGCGGCCATGTCATCAGCGCCCTGCTTTAATCCGTCTGCGCCTACACTTCCACCACCAGCCAGTCAACGTATTTTGCCACGGAAACAAAAAAGTAAAAAGCATAAAACCCGAGCAGACACTTGACATGAAAATAATCCGGATCATTTAACACCGAACGCCTCAACGTTGCCGTGGCCCGGACAACCCCGTAAACCGCCAGTACAAAAGGAACCGCGGCAACCGCGCCCACGACCCAGACCGGATAAATATGCAGATGACGGGCAAAGGATATCGGATCAAACCTGCCTGCTGCCGACACAATCGGAGAAGCTGTCCAGTAAAACAATATATTAACCAGTTCCGTAATGCCCCAATAGGATATCCATTTCAGCCATATCTTTGTTGTAAAAAAATATGCGGGAATAAAAAGCAAGGCAAAGACGAAAGATGAGCCGAGACTGCCCGCAATATTGACAAACGGCAAAAACCCACCGGGCACCTCCTGCCATCTGGTATAGCCGCCGAAAGGAGTTATCAGAAACGGGTCAGGAGCAAGCTTTCCTCCCACTGCCATCACCGCCAGAGCATGGCAATATTCATGTACGGCATTGTCCAGCATCCGCAGGACAAGAAAGATCATAATAGCCGCTGCAAGATAAACCAGCTTTGAACGCCTTCCGGAAAGATCAAAAAAACCCTTTTTACCAAAATTTCTTCCTTCTGATTGCCGCATCAACCCTTCCCCTGCTCAATGCCTCCGCACAGAACGCACCGCACACCGCTCCTAAATTTTATAACATATCAGTGGCTTGTTTAGCAATACATGGGAAAGTTATTTCCGGTCGGCTCTAATGAATACAGGCAGTATCGCCCCTGCAGACATAAGCACCCCAACCAGAATAAATCCGGCCCCAAAGAAACCTGCATCGCCCGCGGCACCAATTATGGTCGGGGAGATGCCTCCCCCGAATACGAATGCCATTGGTATAGTAAGCGATACTGCAACATTTCTCAGGTCAGGCGGGGCGATTGAAGAAAGAAGGGTAAATCCGGCCGGAAAATAACCCGTTGAAAGGGCGGCCTGGAAAATAACCAGCACAGCCGCCGTCCCGGGACTGCCGCATGCACCCAGCAGGATGGTGCAAATTCCTGTAAGGCCCAGCATGAAGACTATCGTGGAGCGGGGGCCGTACCTGTCCACGGCCCAGCCTGCCATAAGGGCCATTGCCAGGCCGGGCAGCCTTGAAATCGCCACCAGAAAATTTGCAAAGCCCCGCTGCATTTCTATTTCCTCGACAAGGTACAGGGGCAGCATCGTGTAGACACCCATGGTGCTGGTTATTGCCATGCCGAACATAAGTACCATTATCCAGAACGAACCCTTGGAAGCAAGCCTTTTTACCGCTTCCGGACCCGGCGGACTTCCCGGAAAATCGCCCCCCTTTGCGAAAAAGGCAAACAGCAGGCCCGCAACTATGGCAACAACTCCTATTGCGGCCGGCATGGCCCTCCACCCGAATCTTAGAAGGAAAAGCTCCGCGAGAAGAGGAGCTGAGACAAAGGCCAGGTTCGGCGCAAGCTCGTGTATGGAAACAGCCTTGCCCCAGTTTCCCGGGGCCACCATACCTGTGAGGGTGGTTATTCCCGAGGGAAGATAAAGGCCTGCCGCAGCCCCCAGGATGACCACTGATGCGGCAAGCTGCCATGGCCCGGAGGATAACGCCGCAAGCAGAAGCCCTGCCCCTGTCCCGCATGCTGCGACAGTGATGGTCATTCGGTGATGTATGCGCGCCGAAACAAAGCCGGAGCAGGCAAGGGCTATAAAATAACCTACTGATATCAAAAGGAAAAGCATGCCGGCCTGGGCGTGCCCTATGCCGGTTTCCTCCTCGATCCTGGGCATCAGGGGCGAAAACATTACCCTGGCAAGAAAGGTGAGAAAAAACATCAGTGTGACAAACAGGATCGGAAAAAGCGGATCCGGCCGGTAAAACGGCGGCGGCTCTGTTTTGCGGCTGCTCTCTGTTTCCATGGGGCCCCTCAGCGGCGGATATGACCCGCCGGTCAAACTTTTCTCGGCTCAATTTCACGCATCCGCATAAATTTAATACAATGACGGCAATGTTCAAGAACAAATATTGAGCGAAACCGATAAAAATGCCGCGGAGTGTTCAAACTCCGCGGCATTTTGGCAAAAAGTTAACAAGTTAAGGGCGTCCGTCCATAGAGGGGCCTATAGAGGTTTCCAGCGTTGTTCCAGGCGCTTCATTACCTGGGGCATTGTGGTGTATTCCATTTCCTCCATGGGCAGCCTGTGGGGCTCGAACGGTCCGTGGCGGCGCATGTGATCGGCAAGTTTGTTGCATTCCTGGCGTGCCAGGTCAAAGCTGGGATCGTCGAACATGTCGCGCGGGCCTATCAGGTGGCCGCCTGTAAGCTGAAATCCCAGGCATATTACCCTGGGCGGGCCGTCAAAGCGGGAAGGATTGGCCTCCCTTACAGCAACCGGCATGAGCGGGCCTGTATGCGAACCCCTCATCCAGCCTTCAACAAGCTGGGCCCTGGTAAACGGCTCCAGCAGCTCGCCCACCGCGGGAAAGGCGCCCTGGGAGCGGGAGATATAGACCGGGTCGTCCTTACCCACGTATTTGCCCGCTGTCAGCGACAGGCGCTCAGTTGATGTGGCTGCCGCAATTTCGTCTTTCTTTGTATAAATCGCCTTTACCATGTACTGGCTTGGTGCGCCTATAAATACCAGAAGATCGTAAATCTCTTCGGGAGAATCAAAGACTATCTTCTTGTGTCCCTTGACATCATGCACCTCGAACTTAAACCCGTCATGAAGGCTAGGAGATATAATCAGGCCCGCAGTATTGAAGGGATCCGCAAACGCCTTGTATAAGGGCAGATTCCATGCTCCGGCCGAAGTCTTGTCAGCCAGGAAAACAAGCACCGGCTCTGATTCGCGCTCCTCGAATTCCATTTCCGCAAGGCCCGGGCCCATTCCCCGGATAGTGCCGGAAAATGCATCGCTTAACAGGTCCTGGCCTGCCCCGTAAAGCCCCAGATTCTTGGCGGTCTCTGCGCAGGCCTCGAAAACCTCCCATGCAAACTGATGAATCTCCTTGTTGTCAGCCCCTTTCCGATGGGTCATGATAAGGGCCAGGTCGTCACCGCAGGCTGTAACATGATAATCGATAATCTTTTCCTGGTGCTTTGCACCGTCAAGACGATTTCCCGCCTCTTCGAGCAAATCCTGGTGAATTGACGAATGTCCTACCAGTCCACCCACGTCAGCCTTGATTACGCTTAACGTTACCTTGCTGTCCATTTTTTTTGCCTCCTTTATGGCTTGGGAGTTGGTGAATGCAAAAAATCAGGATGAACCTATGTGCGCTGCAGTTTCCTTAAATAATGACAAACAGATATCAAAGCACGTTTAAAAAATAATCATTTGTCGTCATATATCAACCCATTAAGCCGGACCGGTCCATCGTGTGCGCATCTCGCCCCGAAAAACAGCAGGATATAGTGACTGTAACGTTCCGTACTTGACTTTGTGGCATGTTTAATTTAATGATATTCAATATTGATGGCACCGTAAAAAGTCCAATATCTGCGTTACGCGCAATTTCTCAGAATTTCACGTACGGCTAAGTACGCTGCATTCTTCGAAATTGCGCAAGCCTTGATCTTGAACTTTTTACGGCGCCATCTAAAATCAGA
>JAIPDS010000006.1 GCA_021737565.1 Desulfobacteraceae bacterium
GGGGGCAGTTTTTGAAGCGACATTGAGCGTTTTCGGGAAAATTCAGCAAATGCCGGAGCGTAAAAATTTCAAACTGTTTGAGGCCGCAAGGCCGAGTTTTTGAAATTTTAGCGAAGGCGTTTGATGAATCCCGAAAACGCTCAGGAGCGAAAAAACTGACCCCGGCCGCAGGGCTTCCTTACCGCAAAAATACCGCCCTGGCGGTATAAAAAGCTTTTTACGAAGCCGTCAATATTGATGCACACGTAAAAAGTCTGATTTTAGATGGCGCCGTAAAAAGTTCAAGATCAAGGCCTGCGCAATTTCGAAGAATGCAGCGTACTTAGCTGTACGTGAAATTCTGAGAAATTGCGCGTAACGCAGATATTGGACTTTTTACGGTGCCATCAATATTATTTGTCAAAAATAGGATGGGTAATGATGTGGAAAAAATTTTCTTATCTGACAGCGGCTGCTGCATTCTGTACCTTGCTGCTAGGCCTCGGATTCGCGTATTCCAACGGCGGACAGGGGGAAAACGCCTCGGGCATTCGATGGTATTCCTTTAACGAAGGTGTTGAAAAGATCAAAAAAAGCGACAAAAAGGGGTTCCTTCATTTCTACACCGAGTGGTGCGGTTATTGCCGGAAAATGAAAAAAGAGACCTTCTCGGACAAGGAGGTGATTTCAAGTCTCAACAAGGATTTTGTTTCAATAAAGATCAATGCCGAAGACCAACCAGGCGTAGCCAGAAAGTTCGGGGTCAACCGGTTCCCCTTCAACTGGTTTGTTGACAAAAAAAATGAGCCCATAGGAAATCAGCCGGGATTCATTCCCCCGGAGATGATGGTTCATATATTAGAGTATATGACAACAAATGACTATAAGAACATGGGATTTGACGAATTTATGGAAGAGAGGGAGTAAGCCGGGCGGTTACAAGGCACGGAGACAGCAGAGGGGGTATATTTAGTCATTATCGTTGAGAACCGGACCTTTTGCGCCTGATTATCAGTCTTAAGATCGCGGTGATAAAAAGCATAAGGCTGCAAGAGACCAGCAGAGAAGGCAGCCATAAATAATCCCCGTATTCCGGGTTTTCTGCCGCCACCTTTATACCGACAATTCCGAAAAAAATTGTAGCGGGCAGGAAAAGGAAAACAAACATGTATAGGCCGGCCCTTCTGTACCAGGGCAGATCCTCTCTGCGGAACCAAAAATTTTTTGATACTTGCATATGAATCTAATTATCCTATATGATTTTTTTGATCAAGCCTTGTTTAAGTTTAAGCCTGTATTTATCATCCGGGCTTTTTTTCGGATTGCCTTGCCTTGTTTGAAAGCTTCTTTGGTTATAGGCGCTGCCGCGGGCTTAATCCCTGCCGCGGGCTGCGCCAGGAAAAGCCCGGGGAGCCTGTCTGTACCGTCTCTTGATAACTCATTTCCGCCTGAAACCATTCTGTCATCCTCTGAGAAAGGACCTGTTTCATTTGAAAGCATGATAAGGGATCTCTCAGATACGCGCGTCATTTATGTCGGAGAGTCCCACTCCAATGCCAGGCATCATGAAATACAGCTTCGTATCCTAAAGGCACTTTACCCGCATTGCCCTGACCTTTCTGTGGGCATGGAGATGTTATCGCGGCCCTACCAGGAAGTCCTGGAGCAATGGAAGGAAGGCGGGATTGGGAAACAAGACTTCATCCGCAGGGTCCACTGGTATGTAAACTGGAAATACGATTACGGAGCCTATGAGCATCTGCTCGACTTTATCCGGGACAAAAGTATCCCTGTTTATGCTCTTAACATTGCCTTCCATGTCCCTCCAAAAATCGCGGCGGGCGGCATGGATTCACTTCTGCCCGAAGACGCCGCCCGACTGCCCCGGCGGGTGAATCTTTCAAATGACAAATACCGGCAATATGTCCGGGAGATATTCGAACAGCACGGTTTTGCCAGAAAGCACTTTGAATTTGAAAATTTTTTCCAGGCCCAGTGCGTCCGTGATGAGGTTATGGCAGAAACCATAAGTCTGCACCTAAACAACGCTCCTATGATAGTCCTTGCCGGCAGAGGCCACATTGCCCGCGACTATGGCATTCCTGACCGTGCATATGCCCGCACCGGCGCTGATTTTAAAATTGTACTGCCGGTTGCGGCAGGCACAGAGCATGACCTGGAAGAAGCCGACTACCTTTGGGTTATACAGGCAACTTCTCCTTCGCACCATTAATATTTTTATACTCCAGTACAATATATTGATTTTTTTATTGACAAATTACTATATGTTGATATATTCAGTATTAAAATACGGAGTTGATCTTTTTCGGAGAGCCGCTTGTTTAGTTGATTCAGGCATGATTGATTGACAGTCTCGCAAAAAGTCAATTTTGAGATGGCAAAGTAAAAAGCTCAAGATCAAGGCGCGCAAATCCCGAGGAATGCAGCGCAACGCAGATATTGGACTTCCAAGGAAGTCCAAGGACGGGGGCAGTTTTTGAAGCGACATTGAGCGTTTTTGGGAATAATTCAGCAAATGCCGGAGTGTATAAATTTCAAACTGTTTGAGGCCGGCAGGCCGGGTTTTTGAAATTTTAGCGAAGGCATTTGATGAATCCCGAAAACGGTCAGGAGCGAAAAAACTGACCCCGACCGCAGGGCTTCCTTCCTGCAAAAACATCGGGTGATGTAAAAAGCTTTTTACGAAGCCATCATTGATTATATGACATGATTTTAATTGCACAAGGAGGGGGCAACCATGTTTACCCACATTAAAAAACGTAACGGAAGGGTTGTTCAGTTTGACGCCTCAAAAATCACCGCGGCAATTGCAAAGGCCGGAAACGCAACCGGTGAATTTGACGAGCAAATGGCCAGAAAGCTGATGCTGCGGGTTTTAACGCTTGCCCATGAGGCGCAGCTTTCCTCTCCGCCGGAAGTTGAGGAGATCCAGGATATTGTTGAAAGGGTGCTGATAGAATCACCTTTTCACAAGACTGCCAAGGCATACATACTTTACCGGGAGCAGCACGCACAGATACGCAACATCACAACCGTGGCAAATGTTGAGCTGGTGGAAAATTACGTCCAGCAAATGGACTGGAAAATCCGGGAAAACAGCAATATGAGCTTTTCACTCCAGGGGCTCAACAATTACATCTCCTCTGACGTAACAGCCGAATACTGGCTTAACAGAATTTACCCCCCGGAGGTTCGTCATGCTCATAAAAGCGGGGATCTTCACCTTCATGATCTTAGCCTTCTTTCAGTCTACTGTGTTGGCTGGGATTTGCAGGACCTTTTGCGCCTGGGTTTCAAGGGGGTGCCCGGCAAGGTCGAAAGCGCTCCGCCTAAACACCTGAGGTCTGCGCTCGGGCAGGTGGTAAACTTTTTTTATACCCTGCAGGGCGAAGCGGCCGGCGCCCAGGCGGTCTCCAATTTTGATACGCTTCTGGCCCCCTTTATCAGGTATGACAACCTTTCCTACAAGGATGTCAAGCAGGCTTTGCAGGAATTTGTTTTCAACATCAATATCCCGACCAGGGTGGGGTTTCAGACCCCTTTTACCAACATAACCCTTGATCTTAACGTGCCCGGCATTATGAAGGATTCACCCGTAATCCTCGGCGGTGAATATCAGCAGGAGACCTACGGGGAGTTCCGGGAGGAAATGGATGTATTTAACCGCGCCTTTGCCGAGGTAATGATGGAGGGTGATGCTAAAGGAAGGGTTTTTACCTTCCCGATACCGACCTACAGCATTACCCCCGATTTTGACTGGGACAATCCAAACCTTGACTATGTCTGGAAAATGACCGGTAAGTACGGAATCCCCTATTTCTCTAACTTTGTCAACTCTGATATGTCCCCGGAGGACGCACGCTCGATGTGCTGCAGGCTCCGGCTCGACAACAGGGAGCTGAAAAAACGGGGGGGCGGACTTTTCGGCGCAAACCCGCTTACCGGTTCCATCGGAGTAGTGACAGTTAACCTGCCGAGGCTGGGGTATCTTGCAGAAAACAGTGAGGATTTTTATTCCAGGTTAAGAGAGCAAACCGATATCGCGGCCAGTAGCCTGACTATCAAGCGCAAGGTGCTTGAAAAATTTACAGAACAAAGCCTGTATCCGTATTCAAAATTTTATTTGCGCGCGGTAAAGGAACAAACCGGCTTCTACTGGGCTAACCACTTTTCAACAATCGGGCTTATCGGCATGAACGAGGCGTGCCTTAATCTGCTTGGAAAAGATATAGGGACGGACGAGGGCCGGAAATTTGCCATGGAAACACTTGACTATATGCGCGGCCTTATTCAGGATTATCAGGAAGAAACAGGGGAATACTTCAACCTGGAGGCAACCCCCGGAGAAGGAACCGCTTATCGCCTGGCGCTTCTTGACAAAAATTCTTACCCGGAAATAATATGCGCAAACGAAATCGAATACCAGAAAGGCTCTGATCCTTTTTATACAAATTCCAGTCAGCTTCCAGTCAATTACACCGACGACCTTTTCGAGGCTATGGAGCTTCAGGATGATTTGCAGACCCGTTATACCGGCGGTACGGTATTTCATGTGTTTCTCGGCGAGCAGATGAGTCATTTCGAGTCAGCCAAAAATCTTGTACGCAAGATAACCTCGAATTTTCGGATGCCGTATTTTACTATTTCACCGACTTTCAGCGTATGCACCAATCATGGATATCTTAGCGGATATTTTGAAAATTGCCCCAAATGCGGCGAATCGACAGAGGTTTATTCCCGTGTTGTCGGCTACCTCCGGCCGGTGCACCAGTGGAATAACGGCAAGCAGAGGGAATTTGACCTTCGCAGGACATTTCAGGTGGCATCCTGATAAATAATAAAAGTTTGACCGCTCATGCATATAGGGGGTTTACAGAAATATTCCCTGATAGATTATCCAGGGCTGGTAAGCAGCGTTGTATTTACAGCAGGGTGCAACTTTCATTGCCCTTACTGCCATAACCCGGAACTTGCTTCTCCCGGGAAGAACACCGCGAAGCTGCAGTGTGAGGAAGTTTGCGCGTTTCTTTCCAAGCGCAAAAACTTTCTGGACGGGGTTGTGATCTCCGGTGGCGAACCCACATTGCAGCCGGAGCTTGCCGAGTTTTGCAAGAAGATCAAGTCGCTCGGCTTATGTTTGAAAATCGACACCAACGGCAGCCGTCCCGATGTTATAAAAAAAATTATAGACAGGGGGCTTGCAGATTACATAGCCATGGACATCAAGACAGATCCTGAGGCCTATGCCCCACAGATCACGGACAAGGCCATTGCCCCGGCAATACGGGAAACAGCGGATATTATCCTGTCCTCCGGGCTTTCCCATGAATTTCGCACAACCTGCGTAAAGCCTTTTACCTGCGGGGCAACCATCAAGGTCATAGCAGAACTTATCAGAGGGGCCGACCTTCATGCCATACAGCATCCCCGTACCGATTCAGTTTTGTCTTGCGAGTTTTTTGAACAAGAGCAGCGTTTTCATACTGAGGAGGAGCTGCGCGGGTTTCGTTCCATTCTTGCAAAAACCGTTAAACAGGCTATAATCCGCTAACAAGTATTTCCGGCAAAGCATGCCCGGAGCGGAAATGTTTCACGTGAAACATTTCCGCTCCGGGCATGCGGATATAAACAGAAAAAGCGAGGTCGTGTTTTGAGTCTTCTTGGCGTGATCAAAGCTGTTGCAGTACTTGCTGCAGCGGCAATACTGGGCAACTGGTTTCTGGCGGAGGTGAAAAAATCAAAGGCAAAAAATGAGCCCTGGTATATGCCGTATCTTTCAATCCCCGGGCTGCTGATTATTTTAGCGCTGTCTTTGCCTGTTATTGTTTGGATTGTAAGCAACTGATTAAAGAGGTCTCCCTGTGACAGCGGGAAAGCTCTTGACTAATGGGATAGAGTTTTTTAATGATTTAAGAAGCAATGAATTTGTAATGGCTGGTCAAAAATACATAGAAAGGTGGCGGCAGCAGAATGTTTACCATTATCATCGGCAATTTTCTTCATGCAGTGGCCGACGTATTAAATATGGCGCTGACTATATATATGTGGATTATAATTGCCAGGGCGGTTCTCTCCTGGGTGAACCCGGATCCATACAATCCTATCGTAAGAATCATAAATCAGATTACAGACCCTGTATTGTTTCGCGTGCGAAGACATGTGCCCGCGGTATTCGGCGGGATCGATTTTACGCCTATAATCGTGCTGCTGGCCATCTACTTTGTTCAGGCTTTTTTTGTCCAGAGCCTGAAGGATTTGGCAGTAAAGCTGACAATGTAGGAAAAGTAATATTATAATAATAAACTGCTTTATGCGGCAGGGAGTTTTTTTATGGCCAAAATAGACGCTTTTTTCAAGCTGATGAATGACCAGGGCGCCTCCGACCTGCACCTGGCAGCCGGGCAGCAGCCTGCGCTGCGCATAAGAGGAGAAATTGAGCGGGTAAAGTACAAGCCCTTGAACAACGATGACCTGCGCAGCATGGTTTATGAAATCACCCCTGAAGACAAGATCAAGGTTTTTGAGGAAACCGGCGACATTGATTTCGGCTATGAGATACCGGGGCTGGCCAGATACAGGGCAAACATGTTCATGCAAAGAAACGGGGTGGGAGCCGTTTTCCGGCAGATTCCAACCAACATTATGACAGTGGAGCAGCTCGGTCTTCCTTCCGTGGTATCAAGGCTTGCCACCCTGCCAAGAGGTCTTGTGCTGGTTACCGGTCCAACCGGCAGCGGGAAATCAACAACCCTTGCAGCTATTACTGACGAAGCGAACAGAACGCGCAAGGATCACATAATTACCATTGAGGACCCCATAGAATTTGTTCATGAAAGTCAGGGCTGCATTATTAACCAGCGCGAAATAGGCCAGCATACAAAGTCATTCAGCGCGGCCCTGAGAGGCGCTTTGCGTGAGGACCCGGACGTTATTCTGGTAGGTGAAATGCGCGACCTGGAAACCATTTCCCTGGCCATTGAAGCCGCCTCCACCGGTCACCTGGTGTTTGCCACCCTCCACACCTCAAGTGCGATGAAAACCATTGACCGGGTAATAGAGGTGTTCCCGGCAGACCAGCAGCCTCAGGTGAGATCTACGCTTGCCGACAGCATAAGGGCTGTGGTGGCCCAGGTCCTGTTTAAGCGGATTGACAGAAAGGGCAGGTGCCCGGCCCTGGAAGTGCTTATTGCGACTCCCGCGGTGCGCAACCTTGTCCGCGAGTCAAAAACACACCAGCTGGCATCATCCATGCAGACAGGCAAAAAATACGGGATGCAGATACTCGATGATGCCATAATGGAGCTTTACAACAGGGGTTGGATCAGCGGCGAGGACGCATATGCGAAGGCAAATGAGAAGTCCAGATTCAGGCCGCTGCTTAGAAATCCGCCCCAGGACTTCACCGAGGCCTGAACACGGCTTGCGCCCGCTGGCGAAACAGTGTTTGTTTTTGTAAAATCAAAATATAAAGGCAAGCAGTATGCGAAAACCGGAATTGGATCACATTCTTACCACGATGCTGGATTCCCAGCAGAGCGTATCGGACTTAAATTTCACAGTGGGCAAGCCGTTGCAGGTTGAATCATTTGGAGAGCTCGTGCCAGTGGAAATGAAACCGCCCTTAAGGCAGCTAACCCCGTTTCAAACTGAAATTCTGGCCCTAAACCTTATGAGTAACGACCGCCGGCTGATAGAGACTTTCGTTAAGGAAGGCTCGTGCGATCTGTCATATACACTTCCGGGCAAGGCGCGTTTCCGCGTCAATGTATTTTCCCAGTCAGGGCATTGCTCCATAGTTCTGCGGCAGCTTGAAACCCGGGTGCCCACCATTCAGGAAATGGGGTTGCCTGAAGCATTCTACCACATAGCAAAGGAAAGAGACGGCATCGTTTTTGTAACCGGCGCAACAGGGACAGGGAAAACAACTTCTCTGGCTTCCATGCTTGAAGAAATTAACAGAAATAAGTCCATACACATTATCACGCTTGAAGATCCCATAGAATTTGTTCATTCCCACAAGAAAGCCACGTTTAATCAGCGGGAGATGGGAAGGGATTTTGATTCGTTTGCTCACGGCCTTCGTGCCGCCCTGCGCCAGGCGCCCAAGGTAATCCTGGTGGGCGAGATGCGCGACAAGGAAACCGTGGAAATAGGTTTGACCGCGGCAGAAACCGGACACCTGGTGCTGACAACCCTTCATACCGTGGATGCCGGCCAGACGATCAACCGCATTCTCGGCATGTTTAAGACTGAGGAGGAAAACCAGATCCGAATCCGCCTGGCCGACACCCTCCGGTGGGTGGTCTGCCAGCGCCTTTTGCCAAGGGTCGGCGGCGGACGCGTTGCTGCTTTTGAAATCCTGCGCACAGGTCTGCGGATAAAGGACATGATACTGCACGGTGAGTCTGAAGGAAAAACGTATTACAGTGTAATGGACGCAGGGACGGCGTTCGGGATGACCACGTTTGACAATTATATAATAAAGCTTTTCGAAAAGGGGCTTGTCACAGAGGAGACCGCACTGGCCTATGCCTCCCAGAGATCGGTGGTGGGAAGAGGCATTGACCAGGTAAAAAGCTCCAGGGGAGAGGCAACAAGCGACATCGATAATCTTGAGATAGACATGCGATATGACAAGAGGTAAAAAATGGAGATTAACTGCAAGAGCTGCGGTAAAAGCTTAAATATCCCTGACGAAAAAATACCCAAGGGTAAAAGCTTTTCGGTTCGCTGTCCTGCGTGCAGGGAAAAAATTCTGGTGGACCTGAAAGCAGCCGTGGATGAAAGCAGGCTGGCCGATGCCGGCTGGAGCGAGCAGGGCGAGCAGCAGGAAAAGGAGGGCCTGCCGGAAGAAAAAAGAGATGATGTGTTTGCGGTCTCGGGGGAAGACTATGATGCCAGTGAAAAGCCCTTTGATTTTCTCGAGGAGGAAGGCCATACTGCAATGGTCCTGGAAGAGGATAAGCAAACAGCCGGGCACATAAAAAGCGTTCTGGAGGTCATGGATTATAATGTCACTGCGCCGGAAAGCATACGCGAAGCGCTTCGGAGAATGAAGTATCATCAGTTTGATCTGATCGTGTTAAACGAGACCTTTGATTCTAGCAGCCCCGACGCCAACGGAGTATTGATCTATCTGCAGCGTCTTAACATGCACGTGCGCAGAAATATTTTCGCAGCCCTGCTAACAGAGAGATACAATACAATGGACAACATGGCGGCGTTTTTAAAAAGCGTCAACATAGTTATTAATTTAAAGGATATAAAAAGCTTTGACAGAATTCTTGCCAGGGGGGTCAATGAAAATGACCTTTTTTACGCGGTATTCAAGGAAAGCCTAAAAAAGCTTGGACGTATTTGAGATTAAAAAGATATGGCGGAAAAAGAGAACACAGGACCGGCTCATACTCATACCTGCAGCGACTACAGGGCGGAGATGATTCTGCTTTCACTGAAGCGCAGGCTTGCGCAGCAAGACCTTTCAGATTCTGAAAGGCGTGCGGTTAAGGGGAAAATCAGGCGCATGAAGGCAGAAATGGGAATGGATTAGGGGGCAAAATTTTTACTGATTATCCGCAAGCCTTCAAGGGTAAGCTCGGGTTCCACGGCTTCGATAGAATCCGAAATCTCGCCGAATAATGCAGCAAGCCCGCCTGTTGCTATCACCTGCGGCTCGGGCCGCATCTCCTTTTTAATTCTTCTGACCATGCCGTCGACGAGTTCCGCGTAACCGTATAAAAGTCCTGCTTTCATACTTTCGGCGGTCTCCTTTCCTATCGCCGATTCCGGAGGATTAAAAAGTTCCACCCTGGGAAGCTTTGAAGCCCTCTGGAAAAGAGCTTCCGCCGATATACCGATTCCCGGCGCTATGGCTCCCCCCAGATATTCGCCCTGCTCAGAGATGCAGTCAAACGTGGTGGCTGTGCCAAAATCGATGACAACAAGCCCTGTTCGGTATTTTGCATAGGCTGCAACTGCATTAACCAGCCGGTCTGCGCCAACTTCGGCCGGGTTGCGGTATCGGATGGGCATGTCAACCGTGCCGGGACCGATCCAGTCGGGAGCATGGGCCATATATTTGTGGCAGAATGCATCAAGGGCCCGGATCATGGGCGGAACGACACAGGAGATAACCGTCTGGCCGATATCCGTCATTTCAATGTCGTGCTGGCTGAAAAAATGGCTCATATGCATGTGAAATTCGTCTTCGGTCAATTTCGGTTCAGTGTGCATTCGGCAATGAGCTTTTAAGACATCGTTTTCAAAAATCCCGGCTACAATCTGGGTATTGCCTACATCGAGTACAAGCAGTTTCATTTCTTTGCCGTTCCTGTTTTTTTCACGGATGTGACTGTTACGGTAAAAATTGATGGCTCGACACTGATCAGCCTAGCCTTTTGCGGCAGCCGTATTTTCGCGGGCATGACATGCACACCCGGGCCGAGACCTTTAAGGTCGATGTAAATGAAAATCTCTTCTTTTGGGAAAGATTCCGAAAAATAGGCAGCAGGCCAGCGAATGGTGACCGAAATCGTATCGGGCGAAATTACATAATCATGCGAAGTGTTAATGCCTGAAATTTTGATATTTTCAAAGGTTTCTTCCATAAGTTCCTCTGCGGCCGGCAATGAGGCAATCAGGACTAAGAAAAAAATGGCAGGGACCGCTTTAAACCAAAGACTCCACCATCCGGCTTTATTGTCCATCCTTCTCATATGCAAAGGCTCCTAACCCGAAAACCGACTTTCATGGCGTATGGCATCTACCAGCCGTAACGTGATTCGGGTGTCTGCTACATTGTGAACACGGACAATATGAACGCCCTTAAGTGCAGCTGCGGCCACGGCCGCCTGCGAGGCGGTTTCTATAACTGAATTGTCAGGAGCAAGCTCTACCTCGGAATCGGCGGCAAGGACCTTCCGTATAAATGCCTTTCTGGAAGGGCCTATCAGTATTGGCAGATCCAGGTCCCCGAAGCTGTCGATCCTGTTGATTATCTGCAAATTGTGGTCCACGGTCTTGCCGAACCCTATGCCGGGATCAATTATAAGGCGGTTTTGCTTTATGCCGGCCGAAACAGCTCTGTCCACGGCTTCATAAAAAAAGGTGCGAATTTCACCAATCAGATCGTCATAAAAGGGGTCAACCTGCATGGTCCTGGGCGAGCCTTTCATGTGCATTAAGACAAGCAGCACATCATTTTCAGCAGCAACCCTGCCCATTTCCGGGTCAAACCGAAGGGCGCTGATGTCATTTATAATGCACGCCCCGGCTTCAATTGCGCACCTGGCAACTTCCGCCTTGGTGGTGTCAATAGATATGGGCACGGAAATTTTTCCTCCCAGATGCTCAATTACAGGCATTACGCGGCGAATTTCTTCTTGTGCGGAGACCGGATCGGAAAACGGCCGACTGGATTCACCTCCGATATCGAGGATATCGGCACCCTGTTCTGTCAATTTTTCCGCCTGCGCCAGGGCCGCATCCTTTTGGAAAAAATAACCCCCGTCTGAAAAAGAATCGGGCGTGACATTAAGTATACCCATTATCGCGGTCTTTTCGCTAAGTTTCAGGCTGCGGCCGCCGCCCCTGTGCAGGCTAAAGGGCTTCATCCGCGCTTTCCTTGTGATCCGAAGATTCTGGTTCATCGGCGGCAGACTGCTCATCAGGCCCGGCTTGCGAGGTTTTTTCCTCGGCCTTTTGCGCCTCCTCGTCGCTGGGATCAGAGGGCAGCCTGATACCGGGGCGCATTTCGCGTATCAGGTCATCAAGCTCTTTTCCCATTACGGTTTCCTTGTCAAGCAGCAGTTCAGCAAGCCTGTTGAGTATGTCCCTGTGGTCGGTTAAAATCTGTTTGGCTTGATTGTAGCTTTCGGTTACCAGGCCGGACACCTCGGCGTCTATTTTCTGTGCCGTGGCTTCGGAATAATCACGGTGCTGAGCGATTTCCCTGCCAAGGAAAATGTGATCATCGCTTTTGCCGTATGTAAGCGGACCAAGGGAGTCGCTCATGCCCCAGGAACATATCATTTTGTGAGCCAGCTCAGTGGCCTTCTTTATGTCGTTAGCGCCGCCAGTACTTATCCGGTTGAATACAATTTCTTCGGAGGCCCGGCCACCCATTGCAACCGCAAGTTCGCTCATAAGCTGGTCCTTGAACATGAAATCGCGCTCTTCAGGCAGAAACCAGGTAAGGCCTGCGGCCCTGCCCCGGGGTATAATGGTGATTTTGTTTATGGAGTCGGTATCAGGTAAAAATCTGGCCACCAGGGCATGTCCCCCTTCATGGTAAGCGGTAATGCGCTTGTCTTCTTCCTTCATCACCTTTGATTTTCGCTCCAGGCCCATGAATATCTTGTCCTTGGCCTCTTCGAAATCAACCATGCTGACATTTTCCTTGTTTTTCTTGGCTGCTATCAGCGCGGCTTCGTTTACCATGTTTTCAAGGTCCGCCCCTGAGAAACCGGGAGTACCCTTTGCAAGGATGGTCGGATCCACATCAGAATCAGTTGGCGTACGCTTGAGATGAACCTTGATGATCTCGGTGCGGCCCTTGATGTCCGGCATGGGCACAACCACCTGGCGGTCAAAGCGACCCGGCCTGAGCAGGGCGGGGTCGAGCACGTCGGGTCTGTTGGTGGATGCGATCAGTATAACCCCTTCATTGGACTCAAAGCCGTCCATTTCAACCAGAAGCTGGTTTAATGTTTGTTCGCGCTCATCGTGACCACCGCCAAGGCCTGCGCCCCGCTGTCTGCCCACTGCGTCTATTTCATCTATAAAAATAAGGCACGGTGCGTTTTTTTTGCCCTGGATAAACAGGTCTCTGACCCTGGAGGCCCCCACGCCAACAAACATTTCCACAAAGTCAGAGCCGCTTATGCTGAAAAAAGGTACCCCGGCTTCGCCGGCTATAGCCCTTGCAAGCAGGGTTTTTCCGGTTCCGGGTGCACCTACCATCAGGACACCTTTTGGAATGCGGCCGCCCAGTCGTGTGTATTTCTTGGGGTTACTAAGGAACTCAACAAGTTCCGCCACCTCCTCTTTTGCCTCGTCCACCCCGGCAACATCGGCAAAGGTAATCTTGGCTCCCTGGTCCGAGAGCATCCTGGCCCCGGATTTTCCGAAAGACATGGCTTTTCCGCCACCGCCCTGCATCTGGCGCATAAAAAAGATCCATACGGCTATCAGAAGGATCATTGGAAACCAGGAGACAAGCACGGATACAAACCACGGGGTTTCCTGTTTAGGCCTGGCTTCTATTGAGACCCCATTGGAGCGCAAAATTTTTATCAGTTCATTGTCCTGCGGGGCGTAAGAGATAAATTGTTCACCCCTTGAGTCTGTGGCCGTAAGCTTTTGTCCTTCTATTACGACACTGTTGACATTGCCCTCTTCAACCATGTTTAAAAATCTGGTATAATCGATTTTCTGTTCGGTCTGCTGCTGGGTGTTGAATATATTATAGAGCATGACCATCATCAGCACGATGACGATCCACAATGCAAGATTTTTGTTAAAGGCGTTCAATTTTTAACTCCTTGGGATTTTGCTGGTCTGTTCTGTATTGTTGCTGAAAAATGATATTTTCAGCACATTTTTTGTTGTATCGGTTATTTTGACCCGTTCGTCAATACGCATGCCGGCAATCCATATAATCCGGCCGCCGCTTTCAATCACCGGAATCCTGCGGCGTTTGTCAGGCCCTACCTTGTTGTTGACAAAAAAATCCTTTAACTTCACGCTACCGTGCATGCCAAGCGGTTTGAAGCAATCGCCCGGTCTCGGGTTTCTAATGACCATGGGAAATTCCACCTGCTCAAGATCCATTAGTGCAGTCTGCTCATTTCGGAGACAGACAGCACTTATATCATGAATCCGGAGCAGAGAAAACACAAACCCGCACTGAACTTCATCTATCCAGACGGTCCTGGGGCCTTCTTCAATCCGTTCCACTGTATATGTAAACGGAACAGTTTTCAAGTTCAGCAAGGGGCTGTGAAAAGAGCGCAGGGTTTTTTTTCCCCTTCTGAATTCAAGTTTTTCTTCGTGGCGTATAACGCGTATTTTCCCTGGCAGGTGGATCTGGGCCGGATAAGAGGCTTGCCTGTACACAAGGGAAACACAGTCCTCGATATGCTGATATTCGATCCGGCCCAAATCTCCTTTTACCTCGCAAATGGCTCTTCGTAAAAGCCTGCGTAAGACCGCCCGGTGAAGCCGGGAAATGCGCTTTACCGAAATTACAACTTCGCAAGGCCCGGTATTTCGATATAGAATCGCTGCTTCATAAAGCGGTTCAACAACAGCCTCAATCCATTCGTTTTCTTCGCGCATTACAGTAGAAAGACGAAAAAGCGAGTCGACTATTGCAGGGTTAAAGGTTTCAAGTTCCGGAATCAGGCAGTTTCTTACGCGGTTGCGGGTAAAACGGTTGTCGGCGTTGGATTTATCGTAACAATATAATATGTCGTTTTTATGGAGGAACTGTTCTATTTCCCTTCTATGGGTTTCGATAAGAGGTCTTATCACACGGCCCCGCACCGGCGCAAGACCGCCAAGTCCTTCTGCTCCCGCCCCCCGCAGCAGGTTTAAAAGAACCTGTTCGGCGGCATCCTGCCGCTGATGACCGACCGCGATCTTGTTATAGCCCTGCTGATCCGCGATTTTGTTGAAAAATTCATATCTTGCCTTTCTGCCCGCTTCTTCAAGGCTTAGACCTTCGTGCAGACACCTGGCATTGACGTCTGTTTTTTCCTTATAAAAGGGCAGGCCAAGTTTTTGAGCAACGGCCTCCACATACCGGGCATCGGCATTTGAGTCGCTTCCCCTTAATCCATGGTCCAGGTGAGCTACCCCGATATGCCATTCGTGGATTTCGGATAAAGCAACAAGCCCGTATAGCAGGGAAACAGAATCGGCTCCCCCGGATACGCCAAGAAGTACGGATTCGTTTCTGCCAAGCATGGCATGGGCGAAAATCGTTTTCTTAATGCTCCGGATAAAAGGATGATCCCGAAAGACGTCAAGATTTGAGTTTTTATTTTGTTTCATGCTGGTATTTGGCCAACCCCGATGATAACCGGCAATAATTAATACAATTAAAATAAATATAACATATAATAACCATCATAAACATACAAACAACCTGCGGCTGTGAAATGAAAAATTGCCCCTTGCAAACCAGGATTACAGGTCTTATAGTAAAAGTCCCGGCCGGGATAGGCGGGGTGCTAGCGGTACCCTGTACCCGAAAACCGCTTAATGCGGGGCCAAATCCCCTCCCGAGGATATGATGCGGTCGCCGCAGGTCATTCAGGCCGGCCGCCGCGCAACAGACGGTTACGAACCTCGTCAGGTCCGGAAGGAAGCAGCGATAAGTAATGCGGTCTGTGTCGCGGAACGTCCCCGGCCATGTTATGACCTGCAATTTCCAAGTCTGTTCGACGGGGGGTTCCCGGCCGGACTCTTCACTTTTATTAAACCTTCACATTTAATCCGCCTTTATTAAAAAACAATGCCTTGACATTCCACCAACGTGACTTATTTTTCTGTCAAACTTGAAAAGAATCAGAAATTTTCAGTCAGTTACGACGCAATCAGTAACTGAAAGATAAATAGAGACCGTAAACTCTGCAAAAACAGAGGTGTTAAATATGGTTTGCGAGCCGAACAGCAGGAAAAAAACAGACGCGGAGAGCGAAGCCCGGACAGAGGATTTAAAAGAGGAAGCCGCGGATAAAGAGCAGGCCCGGCAAGAGCCCCGGGATACACGGATGGATGAAAACGGGTCCGGGCAGCAGGCAGCCGGGCAAGCGGAGACCGAAGACATAGAAGAACTAAAAAAAGATCTTGCCTCAGCAAAGGCCGAGGCTGCCGAGACTTACGACCGGCTGCTCAGGCTTTCTGCCGAGTTTGAAAATTATAAAAAGCGTGTTCAGCGCCAGATGGAGGATCACAAAAAATATGCAAACGAAGACCTGATCAAGGACCTGCTTTCTGTGGTGGACAACCTGGAGCGGGCGCTGAATGCCACGGGCGAACGAAAGAAAGACACGGATGCCAGCATGGCCGAGGGCATTGAAATGACGTTGAATGAGATTTTAAAAATTCTGAAAAAATATAATGTGACTCCTGTGGAGGCATTGGGAAAGCCGTTTGACCCCACTTATCACGAAGCCCTCATGCAGGAGGAGACAGACGAATACCCGGAAAATACAGTAATCGGAGAGATGCAGAAAGGTTATCTGCTTCATGATCGTTTGATAAGGCCGGCCATGGTGGTTGTTTCAAAGGCAAAGTCTTCGTAGAAAGGAAAACAGGATCCAGCAGAAAGCCTTTTGACTGAAAAATAAACAAATTAAAAAATATCATCATTCAAGGAGGCATAAAATGGGGAAGGTAATCGGAATTGACCTGGGCACAACAAATTCATGCGTGGCCGTTCGGGAGCAGAACGAAACAAAGGTTATTACAAACCAGGAAGGAGGACGAACCACGCCCTCTGTGGTTGCCGTAAATGAAAACGGCGAGCGTCTGGTAGGCCAGATAGCAAAGCGCCAGGCCATTACCAATCCGGAAAATACAGTTTTCGGCGTAAAGCGTCTGATAGGCAGGAAGTTTGATTCAGATACGGTTCAGCGCGACATCAAGAACCTGCCGTATAAAATCGAGCGGGCAAACAACGGTGATGTCCGTATCAAGATCCAGGACAAGTACTACAGCCCTGCTGAAATTTCTTCCTACATACTCGGACATATAAAGAGGTATGCCGAGGATTATCTGGGCGAGACAGTGACCGATGCAGTAATCACGGTCCCGGCATATTTTGATGACAGCCAGAGGCAGGCAACAAAGGATGCCGGCAAAATTGCGGGCTTAAATGTTCAGCGGATTATAAATGAACCAACAGCCGCCTCTCTTGCCTATGGTCTGGACAAGAAGTCGGATGAAAAAATCGCTGTCTTTGATTTTGGCGGCGGAACGTTCGATATTTCCATTCTCGAGATAGGCGACGGGGTGTTCGAGGTAAAGGCCACAAACGGTGATACCCATCTGGGCGGCGATGACATTGATCTTAGGGTGATAGATTACCTGGCCGACGAGTTTAAAAAGGACAGCGGCATTGATATCCGCAATGATAAAATGGCCCTGCAGCGGCTAAAGGAAGCCGCGGAAAAAGCCAAAATGGAGCTTTCAACCTCCATGCAGACCGATGTGAACCTGCCGTTTATCACAGCGGATCAAAACGGTCCCAAGCACATGAACGTAAAGCTCACCAGGGCCAAGCTTGAATCCCTGGTGGAGGATCTTCTCGACAGAGTGGAAGATCCCTGCAGAACGGTTATGAAGGATTCCGGAATCGAGGCCGGTGACATCGACGAGGTGATTCTGGTGGGTGGCATGACCCGGATGCCGGCAGTACAGGAGCGGGTAAAGAAAATCTTCGGTAAAGAGCCCCACAAGGGCGTCAACCCGGATGAAGTGGTTGCCATCGGCGCTGCAATTCAGGGTGCGGTGCTCTCCGGAGATGTCAAGGACGTGCTGCTGCTCGATGTTACTCCGCTTTCCCTGGGAATCGAGACTCTCGGCGGTGTGATGACCAAGTTGATAGAAAAGAACACCACTATCCCTACGAGAAAGAGCCAGATATTTTCAACCGCCGAGGACAATCAGCGGGCCGTGACCATTCACGTCCTCCAGGGCGAACGTGAAATGGCGGCGGACAACAAGAGCCTCGGCAAGTTCGAACTTGCCCACATTCCGCCGGCACCCCGCGGGGTGCCGCAGATCGAGGTAACCTTTGACATTGACGCAAACGGGATAGTTCACGTCTCCGCGAAGGACAAGGCCACCGGCAAGGAGCAGTCTATCCAGATCCATGCATCCAGCGGCCTTAGCCAGGAGGAGATCGACAAACTGGTCGGGGAGGCCGAGCAGCATGCCGAAGAGGACAAGAAACGTCGTGAACTCGTGGAGGCAAGAAATAACGCGGATGCCCTGATTTATTCCACCGAGAAATCCCTGCGCGAACTCGGAGACAAGGTGGATGCAGATACCAAGCAGCGGGTCGAAGAGATAATCGGCAGACTGCGCAAGGCCATGGAAGGCGAGGACAAGGAAGAGATAAACAAGATCAGCGAAGAGTTGCAGCAGGCATCCCATAAACTGGCTGAAACCATGTATCAACAGGCCTCTCAGACGGGCGGCGAGCAGGCCTCCGGTGGCGAGCAGGCTGCAGGCGGTCAGTCCGGACAGGCAGGCCAGGATGAAGACGTAGTGGATGCCGATTACGAAGAGGTGGACGAAAACAAAAAGTAACGACGGATATTACGGGACAAGACCCTTAGATAAGGCCCGGACCTCTTAAAAAAGAGGAACCGGGCCTTTTCATGCGCCGATGACAAGTATGAAACCGGTTGATTTGCTTTGTGTCTGGTAACTAAATTTGACGGCAAAGTAAAAAGTCCAATATCGGCGTTGCGCTTCATCCCTCGGAATTTCACGTACTATAAGTACGCTGCATTCCTCGGGATTTTGCGCGCCTTGATCTTGAACTTTTTACTTTGCCGTCGGAAATCGACTTTTACGATTCTGTCAATTTGCGTGCAACAGATAGAGGTTCACGTTTTTGTCGTCAACCCCTAATTTTTGAATGCGAAATGGTTCTTACTGAAATACTGGCAAGAAACGCCAGGGTCTATGGCGACAGGATTGCGCTTATCGAGCGCGATCCCGGACTCAACAGGCGCCGGGAAATAACCTGGGAGCAGTTCTACCGGCAGTCCAACGCGTTTTCAAACGCCCTGATAAATATGGGCGTGGCCAAGGGGGATCGGGTGGTACACCTGATGATGAACTGCCTGGAATGGCTGCCGCTTTATTTCGGTATTCTTCGCGCGGGAGCAGTGGCTGTTCCCCTTAATTTCCGGTTTGAGGCTCCTGCCATATCCAGGTGTACAAACCTGTGCGAAGCAGGCATCATTGTATTTGGTGAAGAATTTACAGAGCGCATCACACAGGTAAAAACAGAACTTGACAAAAGCGTGTCAAAATATATTTATGCCGGAACCCCTGATAAATGCCCCGATTTCGCGATTGCCTTAAGCGAGGCGCTACAGGGCCGGGATCCGGCCGAGCCAGATGTAGAAGTGAATCCCTGGGATGGCGCGGGCATCTATTTTACCTCCGGCACCACCGGTGAACCCAAGGGAGTTTATTTTCTTCACAGGCAGCTTGAATTTGCCTGCTACGTGGAAAACAGGCATCACAATCAGGAGCATTCCGATAATTTTTTGTGCATCCCTCCATTATATCATACCGGGGCTAAGATGCACTGGTTCGGTAATTTTATCGTGGGGGCCCGTGCAGTTATATTAAAAGGAGTCAGCCCGCAGGCAATTCTTGAAGCGGTCTCGGAGGAGAAGATAACCATTGTCTGGCTTCTTGTTCCCTGGGCCCATGACATACTGGTTGCCATAGAAAACAACGAGCTGCGCCTGCAAGACTACAATCTGAAGCAATGGCGCTTAATGCACATAGGCGCCCAGCCGGTGCCGCCAACTCTGATTGAAAACTGGCAGAAAGTGTTTCCGGGCCAGCAATATGATACAAATTACGGTCTGACCGAGGCTACCGGCCCTGGGTGTGTCCATCTCGGAATTGAAAACACGCACAAAGCAGGGGCCATAGGAAGGGCCGGATTTGACTGGGAATGCCGGGTGGTGGACGATTACGGAAAAGACCTTCCCCCGGAGGTTCCGGGCGAACTGCTGGTAAAGGGGCCGGGGGTTATGGAATTTTATTATCGCAATTCCGAGGCAACCCGCTCGGTGTTAAAAAACGGATGGCTTCATACGGGGGATATCGTAAAAAAGGATCATGACGGTTTTTTCTGGCTGATAGACCGTAAAAAGGACGTGATCATAACAGGCGGGGAAAACATTTTTCCGGTGGAAATAGAAAGCTATCTTATGACCCATAGGGACATACTTGATGCGGCGGTTATAGGGCTGCCCGACCGTCGGCTCGGCGAGATAGTGGCAGCGGTGATATCGCCAAAACCGGGAAGAAGCCTAACAGAAGTTCAGATAATGGATTTTTGCGCTGAAATTCCACGTTACAAACGCCCCAGAAAAATTTTTTTCGATTCGGTCCCCCGCAATCCCACCGGCAAAATTGAGAAACCAAGGCTTAGGAAAAAATACGCCGATTCCGCGGCCGGTTGACCGGTTTAGTCTTTACGTTTATCTGCATCGGCATTCTCGCGGATCAGGTTTCATTCTTTATCCTCAGAAATTCAGCTTGTCCGGAGTAAAGTCAAGGGTGGCAAAATAGTCGCTCATGGTTTCGGCACGGCGGATAAGCTCCACTGAGCCGTCTGCCCTGAGCAGCAGTTCCTGGGGCCTTAGCCTGGCATTGTAGTTAAATCCCATGGCATGGCCGTGGGCGCCCGTGTCCTGTATAATAAGCAAGTCACCTATATCTATTTTCGGGAGTTCCCGTTGGATAGCGAATTTGTCGATATTCTCACAAAGAGATCCCACCACGTCCACGACCTCGGTGGGATGGGTCTGCGGGGACTTGCCCAGAACGTCAATATGATGATATGCACCGTACATACCCGGTCTCATAAGGGCGGACATACAACTGTCTACCCCGATGTATTTACGATAGATTTTTTTTTTGTTGATTGCCCTGGTGACAAGTACCCCGTAAGGTCCGGTCATATACCGGCCGCTTTCCATGTAAAGATCGGGAACCCGGCCGCGCGTTTTCTTGTAGTTGTCAAACATGGCGGTTATTTCCGCAGCCATTGACAAAAGGTTCAGCGGTTCCTCGTCCGGATGGTATGGTATACCCAGCCCTCCGCCCATGTTGATGAATTCGAAGTTGATGCCCAAAGACCCGGACAGGGAGTCTACAAGGGACAGAAGCATTTGAACGGTTTCCACCATGTAAGTATAGTTCAGTTCGTTTGAAACAAGCATGGTGTGAAGACCGAACCTTTTGGTTCCCTTGTCCCGCATAATACGATAGGCTTCCTCTATCTGATCGCTGCTTACCCCGTATTTGGCTTCTACCGGATTGCCTATGATTTGATTGCCGGTACGCTGGGGGCCCGGGTTATATCGAAAGCTTATTAATTCAGGCACCACGGGTAGTTTTTCTGTCAGGGTAATATCATCCAGGTTCAGGATGCTTCCTCCGTCGGCAACAGCAGCCTCAAAATCCTCCCTGGTGGTGTTGTTGGAGGTAAACATAATATATTCCCCTCGTGCCCCGACTCCGCGGCTTAAGATCAGCTCCGGTACCGAACTGCAGTCAAATCCAAAGCCGGTATCGCGCATGATTTCCATAATACGAGGATTGGGCAGCGCCTTTACGGCGAAAAATTCCTGAAATCCCGAGGGAAGCTCGGAAAACAGGGCTTTTAATGAAGTTGCTGTTTCCCTGATCCCGGATTCATCATAGATGTGGAACGGGGTCCCAAAATGTTCTGCAATTTCCGATAGTTTCGGCAAAAGTCTGTCTCCGAACGCTTTTGACATTGGCATAACGCCGCCTCCTTGAACTTGTGAAGTCTTTTAAAAGACTATTGCAGTTTTTTATTGCTAATACCACCATACATATCATTTATTTCTTTTTCAAGAGCAATGGCTCAACCTTAAAGCTTGACATTAATGACGGCTCATGAAAAAGTTTTGATGAATCCGCGTGAATCAGGCTGTTATACTGAACCGGGATGTATACATTATATAGTATGTTATTTGGAAAAAGTTTACCATATGTGGTTAAATTTACGAAAAATCAATAATTTGCTTGACAAAACAACAATTTAACGTATCCTAAAAATGGGCTGGGGATAAGAAGCATCATAAAACAACCAACCAGCGGATTTCGAGAGATGAAAAGCTTGATTGTAAATTCATTTGCCGGTAATTTAATCAGTCAGGCATCTTGCCTTTTGGTCAATATTCAATTCCGTTGCCCGAAGCCGGTGACAAGTGCATGTCTATCCACCATACACAAAGCACAAAAACGAGACTCTCATGATTTTAGGCAAAAAAAATCAACTGATCGGTTTGGATATCGGCTCCCGAACTATTAAGGTGGCCGAGGCCGTGGAAAGAAAAAGCGGCTGGGCACTAAGGAAGTTCGGCTCGATTGATATTGCGCCCGGACTTATAGAAGAGGGGGTTATAAAGGATGGTGCCGCGGTTGCCGAGGCTATACGGGAACTGTTTAACCTCTACAACGTCCGCCAGCAGAATGCGGCAATTTCCATAGGCGGATATTCTGTGATCGTAAAGAATATAACGGTTCAGCAGATGCCCGAAGATCAGCTTTACGAATCTCTGAATTTTGAGGCCGAACAATACATACCTTTTGATATTAATGATGTGAATCTTGATTTCCAGGTACTTGGCGAAAACCAGCAGAACCCAAACCAGATGAATGTTCTGCTGGTGGCTGCCAAGAAAGATATGATAAATGATTATATTAATATAATGGAAATGGCGGGCCTGAACCTGTGCATCATAGACATTGATGCATTCGCCCTGCAGAATATATACGAGTTAAACTATACCTCAGGCGGAGAAAACATTGCCCTTATAGATATAGGCGCGGGAAAAACTTCGCTTAATATTCTGAAGAACAACATTTCGGTGTTCATGCGGGACGTCTCCCTCGGGTGCAACCAGATAAATCAGAAGATCTCATCAATTGCAAACTGTTCGATGACCGAGGCCGAGGACCTAAAGCTTGCCGAAAAACCGGATAAGATTTCCGCAGAAGACCTCGAGGAGGTGGTTTCCTCTGTTGTGTCGGACTGGAGCAATGAAATCCGGCGCGCCCTGGACTTCTTTTATTCCACCAATCCGGATGACCAGATTAAGCAAATCATGTTAAGCGGCGGAGGAGCCAATATAAAACAGTTCCGGGATCTGCTGGCGGTACAGACAGCCGCTGAAGTTCGGATTATCGAGCCCTTTGAAGCCTTTGAGATCAGAAACAGCCATCTGGACCCGGCCTATCTTCAGCAGATTGCACCCCAGGCCGCGATATGCATGGGACTTGCCATCAGAAGGGTGGATGACAAATGATACGCATCAACTTGCTGCCTTTTCGTGCGGCGCGGACAAAGGAAAATATCAGGCGTCAGGTTTCGGTTTTCATTCTTTCAATGATTCTTTTGATTCTGATCCTGTTTGGGGGCTACAGGTATCTGGCCGGAAAAGCAGATGACCTTGAAGAAAGGCTGGCAAATATAAATAAGGACATCAAGCGGTATGAAGAAAAAGCCGCAAAGGTGGAAGAATTAAGAAAAAAACTCAAAGAGCTGAACCAAAAAATTGATATAGTCAAGCAGTTGAAAGTCAACAGGGACAAGCCTCCCCTGTTGCTTGCCGAAATCACCGAACAGGTGGTTCCCGGGCGTATGCAGCTAAAGAAGATGAGCTACAGCGGCAATGCTCTAGACCTGGAGGGTATTGCAATGGACAATGAAACCATAGCGGCTTTTATGAGGCGCCTTGAGCGCTCCGAAAAGATAAAGGATGTAAGGCTAAGCACCGCCAAGCAGACCACCGAGTATGATGTTGAGTTAAAAAGCTTTGTCATAAAGTGTACCCTGGTTGATCCGGGTACCGGGGCCAATGACGGGAAGGCAGAAAAATAATGAAAAACATTAATATTTCCCTGCAGGGCATTGAGCCTTTTTTCCAGAAGATCGGGCAGCTTACAAAGCTGCAGAGAATCCTGATAAGTATTGGCGCGGCAGTAGTTGTCATTGTCGTTTTCGGGTGGCTTTTCTATTTGCCGGAATTAAACAGAATAAGCGATTTACGCGAACAGATAGAAACAGCCCAGCAGAAGTTGGCGGTAGTAAAAAGCAAGGCGAATGCATATGACGCCGTTAAAAAGGAATATGATGAAGCCCGCGCCCAGTTTGAAATCGTGGCAAGAGCGCTGCCGGAAAAAGAGGAAATCCCCTCCCTTCTTACGGGGATTTCACAGGCGGGCAAGGCTTCGGGCTTGAATTTTCTTCTGTTTCAGCCGCAAAGCGAGGCTAAAAAGAGTTTTTATGCAGAAATCCCGGTAAAAATGGAGCTAGCGGGAAGCTACCACGATCTGGGCGTCTTTTTTGACAGACTGGCCCGTCTTTCCCGCATAGTAAACGTAAAGGATTTTTCAATTGCCCAGGATTCAGGCAATTCCCCGAGCCGGTTGAAAATCTCGTGTACGGCTGTAACGTACAAATTTATAGAGCAGGCAGATGATACGCAAAATTAAAAGGAAAAAGAAAAGACAATGACCAAACGGACCCTGTTTATAGTATTAATCTTGTTTTTTCTGCTCCCCCTGTGCATGGGGCTTGGCAAGGCTCCGGAAGAACAGCAGGAGGATATCCATGTAAGCCAGGAGGTCAAGATAGACCGTGTCCAGGAGCCCGACGAGCAACAGGGCGGGCAAAAAGATGAAAAAAAGGCCGAGGCTGAGCAGAAGACAGCCGTCCAGGAAACCGCCCCCAAGGCGCGCACAGACCAAGAGCCCGAAAAAGCTAAAAAACCTGAGAAGCAAGATCAAGCCCTGGCAGGTCCTGACGAACAAAAGGAGGATAGCCCCGAGGGAAAAGAACTCGACGAAATGATGCTTACCGAGCAGGAGGCGCTGTTTGGGGACGAGCAAAAATATTATACCCGCAGGGGGCGCGTTGATCCGTTCGAGCCGTTTTTGCGCAGGCAGACTCCTGAAAGCGGTGAGGAGGAAGGCGAGGAACTTGAGGTCAGAAAGCCGCAGACCCCCCTTGAGAGAATTGCACTCAGCCAGCTCAAGTTAACAGCCATTTTAAGGGTCCCGGGCGAAAACAGGGCCGTGGCCATGGTCGAGGACAAGGACGGCAAGGGCTATGTTGTCAGAAAAGGCACCTATATAGGGGAAAGAGGCGGTCAGGTGGTCGATATCCTGCGCGACAGGATTATTATAAAAGAAAAATACAAGGATGTTTTCGGCAAAATCGCGGAACGCGAAATCGAAAAAAAACTCGAGAACTAACCCGGAGAATAAAATATGTACAGTCATGACGCAAAAGCAAAAGGTATCCGGCTGATTTTTACGGCTGCTGTGGTTTTATTGCTCGCTGCCGGCTGTGCGACCACGCCATCGCAGCAGGAGCAGCAGGAAAAAGCGGCCATCAATACCATAACCGGGGTTGAAGCCGAAAGCGGCGGGGAAACCGGAAAGATTGAGGTTCAATCCTCCGGGCAACTCGATTATACTTCCGTAAAGCAGCGCGATCCGATTGGAGTTATTTTTTACTTTCCCAAGGCACGGCTGGGAGATATTGACAGGGGCTACACGCCCGGAAAAGGGGTGATCCGGTCAATTGATCTTTCAAGCTCCGAGGATCAGCAGAATGTCCGAATGGAAGTCAGGCTGGCAAGGGACCTGCGCTATAAGACCGAGAAGAGCGAAGGAGTATTTACGGTAAAGTTTGACGAAACACCAAGAGTTTCTTCTGCTCAAATCGATACGGCAGCAGGTACTGCAACCGACAGCCCGAACCGCTCCGGGGCAGACACGCTTTCAGAGCGGGATGCCGGCCAACGGAATCTTACCGGAGAGGTGGGGGCAAAAGAGAGCAAAACAATTGATAAAGCCGATAAATCAGGCGGCCCCGCTGTAATAAAAAATATAGAGTTTGAAACACTTGATTCCGGAAAGTCGGTTATAGTAGTGGGTGCCGCCCGCCCGCTTGAATATGATATTCAAAGAACCCGGCAAAGAAGGCTTAAGCTTGTACTGCCGGGTGCGGTGCTGCCGGAGCATATGGACCGGAGACCTTTTATTACAACCAGGTTTGACAGCGCGGTGGACCGGATTATTCCCTATAAGGCTCCAACTGAAAAAGACGCGGTTGAAATCGTAATTGAGCTCAGAGAAGATGTCCCCTATCACATAGAACGAGCAGACGGCCGGCTCATGGTAAACCTGGAGGCCTCGGACAAGGGCCCGCGGCCTTATACCGCGGCAAAACTGCCTGACTGGAAGCAGGTTCTTGAAGAGGAAATAAGGCGAACAACCGCGCAAAGAAAGCCCGGGGCTGAAATGCCGGCAGGAAAAGAGGCGCGAACCCGTGCAGAGGCTGAAGCCAGGGCCGAGGAAGTGGAATGGCTGTTTGAAAAGGAGGAATATACAGGGGAAAAGGTGGCCCTTGATTTTTATGAAACAGACATACGCAACGTATTCCGGATTCTGCAGCAGGTAAGCGGTAAAAATTACGCAATCGATCCCGACGTGGAGGGAAAGGTTACAATTTCCATGGAAAAGCCGGTGCCATGGGACCAGATTCTTGACCTGGTCCTTGAGCAAAACAGGCTCGGCAAGGTGGAAAGAGGGGATATGATCCGGATTGCCACGCGCCAGAGCCTCAGGGAAGAGGAAAAGGCGAAACAGGAGCGCATAGAAGCGTACAAAAAGAGAAAAGAGCAGGAAGAGGCCCTGGAGCCTTTGGTTACGGAATATATACCGATCAACTACGCAAACGCCGAGAACGAGGTCCTGTCCCACATCAAGGACGTGCTTTCAGACCGGGGCAAGGCAAACGTGGATACGCGCAACAACCAGCTCATCCTGACCGATACCGCAGACAGGATCGAAAAGGCGCGCGAGGTTATTGAGCAGATAGACCAGGTAACCCCCCAGGTGGTTATAGAAGCCCGGATAGTGGAGATAAACGAGAATTATCTCAAGGATATAGGCTCTCAATTCAGCATGACAAGAGGGGGAATACAAAGCAGTACCTTGGGCGGGGAATACGGGCATTCCCTGTCCATGAACAATCCGGCGCAAACCGCCTCCAATTTTGGATTTTCATTTACCAACCTCGGAACTCCCCTGACACTGGATGCCACCCTGACCGCGATGGAGGAAGAGAATAATGTAAAAATCATATCTTCGCCCAAGATTGCAACACTGGACAACAAGACAGCCAAAATTACACAGGGCTTTGAATATCCTTATCAGACAGTAGAAGATAACGAGGTAAACATTGAGTTTAAGGACATAGACCTTACCCTGGAGGTTACTCCCCATGTAACGCCTGATAAAAGGATTGCCCTTCAGATTTATGTAACCAAGAATGATGTTGCCGAGCAGACTGCACAGGCCCCGGCGCTTTCGACTAATGAGGCAGAAACCGAACTCCTGGTAAATGACGGCTCCACCATAGTAATAGGCGGAATCAAAAAGGATACCATACATGAAAGGGTGTCTGGATTCCCTGTGTTAAAGGATATTCCAATGCTGGGATGGCTGTTTAAGCGAAAGTTCGATGAACGCGAAAAAAGCGAACTGGTAATATTCATAACACCGCGCATTGTACAGCTCGACCAGAGAGGGCTGACAAGGGTTTCCAATGATTAATCAAACAATAACATAACTCTTTTTACAACAGGGCAGCGGTTAAAGATGGAAGCAATTTTTTATATAGCAATATTAGTGGCCGTATGGGCGGCTCTTCAGATTTGGATTTTACCGAAAATGGGCGTTTCCACCTGAGTCCGGAGTGCCTGCCGGGTGGCGGGACCGGAATCTGAAAAAAGCGCGGGTGCGGGACAATCAGAGGATAAGGACAAGCAGGAAAACGGCATACAAGGGTAGAAAAATATGGCACGAGGAGTAAACAAAGTTATTCTGATAGGCCGGCTGGGCAGGGACCCTGAAATAAGGTACACCCAGGACGGTCAGGCCGTGGTAAATTTTCCGATGGCCACCACCATGGAGTGGAGGGACAAGGCATCGGGAGAAAAGCGGGAAAAAACCGAGTGGCACCGGATAGTCGCCTTCAGAAAGCTCGGTGAAATATGCGGGGAATACCTGTCAAAGGGCAGGCAGGTCTATATTGAAGGACGCCTGCAGACCAGGTCCTGGGAGCAGGACGGCATAACCAGGTATATGACCGAGATTGTGGCAAATGACATGCAGATGCTGGAGTCCAAGGGATCAGATAACAGCGGAGGTTATGGCGGTGGATTCGGTGCAGGGCAAACATACCCTGACGAGCCCGAAGCCCAGCCTTCATCCGGGGACGAAGGCGGGGATGACGATATTCCGTTCTAACCTGTTTTTATTTATTCTCTTTTTCCTTTTCAGAAGTTTCTATCTGGTCTGAAGAGGTCTCCTCGCTGGAGATTGCTTTTTTGAAGTTTCGGATGCCTTTGCCGATGCCCGATCCGATCTCCGGCATCTTGCCTGCACCGAAAATAATGAGTATTATCACAAGAATAACTATTAATTCAGGCATGCCCAAACCAAACATTTATGATTCCCTCCTTGTGTTCTGTTGCCGCTGTTTTCGCCCCCGGGGTTGAAACAGGGTGTTTTTTATTCACTCTAAGCAAATACCGGGCTCCTGTCAATTGCATAAATACCAGGGCAACAGCCTTATTAAAAATTTTTCCATGAAAGTCCCTTGTCAAGCATTTTAAAATTCATTACAATAGTTATTTTATAATAAACAGTGCCGGAAATTTATATTTTGAGGTATTGCCCGGTAAAACAGCCGGATAAATATTTTATAAGGATGGGACATGAAAACTGATTTTTATCCCCGGGCCCTTGCAGCCTGGATCGGCAGCCTGCCTCTGGATGATCATGATGAGGCGGTGAGGATAATGCTTGACTACACCCCGGATATTCCCCTGTGGGTGCAGCTGCCAAAGTTTGCAGCAGAGGGCATGGTTGCGCAGTTTGCGAGGGGAATGCCCGGGCTGTCTGCTGAAGGCGGCCGGATATATGTGGATTCAGCAAAAGAAGAGTTTGACGATGAACTGCTGGCCTTTATGGAAGACTATATGGCGGTTTCAGAGGGAGCCGGGGAAATAGCGGATTCACGTTTTGCCCTCGAAGAACAGGATGCTCCCGGATTTTATACTTTTATGAGAGAACTTGCCCGGGGAGCCTGTAAACCTGTTGCAGTAAAGGGGCAGGTTACCGGGCCCTTTACCTTTGGTACCGGTCTTGTGGATCAGGAGGGGCGCGCAGTATTCTATAATGAGCAGCTCCGGGACGCCGCAGTAAAGCTTATTGCAATGAAGGCCCGTTGGCAGGTAAACCGGCTGAAAAAATACGGGGTTCCTGTAATATTATTTCTCGATGAGCCCGCCCTGGCGGGATTTGGCTCCTCGGCATTTATAAGCGTCTCCAGGGAGGACGTTGATCAGTGCTTTTCAGAAGTCATAGAAGCGGTGCACCGGGAAGGAGGACTTGCCGGAATACATGTATGCGCAAATGCCGAATGGTCGGTCATACTTGAATCCGGGGCAGACATTGTAAGCTTTGACGCGTATTCTTATTTTGACAAGTTTATGCTTTATTCAGACCAGATCACCCGGTTTTTAAATAACGGTGGAATTCTGGCCTGGGGGATTGTGCCCACGGGCGATACAGAGGCTATTGAAAAAGAGAACGAGCAGACGCTTTATGACCTCTGGCTTAAGGAAGTCTCGCAAATAGAATCCCTTGGTTTTGAAAAAGAAAGGATTGTTTCACAGTCGCTTATCACTCCGAGCTGCGGTACGGGCTCGCTTTCCCGGGAGCATGCCATGCGGGTAATCGAGATCAACAGGCGGCTGTCGGAAATGATCCGCAAGTATAACACTAATCAGTCAGGATAACAGGCTTATGACAGAGAGCAGAGAAAAACAGGGCTATTTTACCGGCGCAAAACGCTATGTGCTCGATGATGAACTTGCGAGAATCGTCAATATTTCCATGTCGCTGGAAATGCCGCTTTTGCTGAAGGGCGAGCCGGGCACAGGCAAGACCATGCTGGCCCATGCCATTGCAGAAAATCTCGGCATGCCGCTTATCGTTTTAAACGTAAAATCCAACATGAAGCTCATAGACGCGCTTTACCAGTATGATACCCTTACCCGGCTCAATGACAGCCGGTTCGGGGACTCCACCCGCGATGTGAGCAGAATCGAGGATTATATCAAAATGGGCAAGATAGGCCAGGCCTTTACAGCGGACCAGAGAACAGTGCTTTTAATAGACGAGATTGACAAGGCTGATACCGACTTTCAGGACGACATGCTCGATGTGCTCGACCAGATGGAATTCGACATAATCGAGATAGACAAGACCGTTCGGGCAAAGTACCGTCCGGTGATAGTGATCACCTCGAATGCAAAAAAGGATCTTTCGGATCCTTTTCTGGGCAGGTGCAACTTTCATCACATAGCATTCCCGGATCCCCAAATGATGAGAAAAATCATAAGCGTTCATTTTCCCGACATTGATACAGAGATTATGAATAATGCCATTGACACCTTTTATCAGCTAAGGGAACTGGATATGGTGGAAAAAAAGCCGGCTACAAGGGAACTTATAAACTGGATAAGGGCTTTGTCCATGGATCCCGATTTTAAGCCCAAACAACTGGCAAAGGGAGAAATTCCCTACCTGGGAGTACTTTTTAAGAAAAGCCAGGATTATACTATCGCTGCAAATCAGGTTCAGCGCAAAAGGAGGTTCTAGGGCGCTTTATGTTTGTGGATTTTTTCTACAAGTTAAGAGAGGTCGGAATACCCGCAACACCTACCGCCTTTCTTACTCTTCACAGGGCCCTTCAAAAAGGGCTTATAATGTCTTTGTCTGATTTTTATACCGCCGCCCGCTCAATACTTGTTAAAAGCGAGCGGCATTTTGACTTGTTTGACCAGGTATTTGCCCATTTTTTTGAGGGTGCGGAACTTCCTGACGCAGAAGGCTTTGAGCTCGACGAGATTGCAAAGGCGCTTCTGGACCAGTGGCTTGCCGACCCGCAGACAGTGGCGGACGCACTGGGCGAGGATATGGCTGAACTGCAGAAGCTATCGCCCGAGGAGCTAATCGAGTATTTCAAGCAGCGGTTAAGGGAGCAGACCGAAAGGCACGACGGAGGCAACCGCTGGATAGGAACCGGCGGGACCTCACCCGTGGGACATTCCGGTTACCACCCCGGGGGTCTTCGCGTGGGCGGAGAATCACGGAACAAATCCGCGGTCAAGGTGGCAAACGAAAGGCGCTACAAGGATTATTCCAAAACAGGGCTGCTGAGCCAGTCCTCCATTGGCGAGGCGCTAAAGCGACTGCGAAACATGGTACCGACCGGCCCCAAGGACCAGCTAAACATCAGGGAGAGCATCTACCGCACCATGAAAAATGCGGGCGAGATAGAGATCGTTTTTGACAGGCGGTTAAAGGACCGGCTCAAGGTGATCCTGGCGATAGACAACGGGGGTTATTCCATGGATCCCTATATCCCTGTTGTACAGACTCTTTTCAATTATGCGCGCTCCCAGTTCAAGGAACTTAAGACCTATTTTTTTCATAACACCATTTATGACACCCTGTGGGAAGATCCCGCAAGATTCCGCAAACCCAAGCCCGTGATGGAATTTGGGCGCATGGATCCGGAAACACGCCTGATCATAGTGGGGGATGCCAGCATGGCCCCCTATGAGCTAATGGCCATGGACGGCTCCATTTACGTCCATGAGAGAAGCGGAAGGGCCAGCATAGAGCAGCTTCGCTTTCTTGCCGAGACCTTTCCGCACAATGCCTGGTTAAACCCAGTACCTGCCCGAATGTGGCCGTATACAAGGACCATAAATATTATACGACAGATTTTCCCCATGTTCGAGCTTACCATAGACGGCCTGGAACAGGCGGTGGACCAGCTCATGGCGGCATAGATATTTTTTAGAGCGGGAAGGAGAATATGTACACTTCAAAAATTTTGGTAAGAGCGGCCCTGACAAGCGTTTTGATTATATGTATTAGCCTCGGGGCGGTGTTTTCGGCTTCAGCCCAGCAGAGGATGGCCGTGTCGGTGGATGTGGCAAATGTCCGGATAGGTCCGGGCACGGAGTATAAAGAGCTCTGGCAGATGGAGCGCAACACCCCGATACTGGTGCTTGATTCGGAGGGTGAATGGTACCGGTTTGAGGATTTTGAAGGGGACCGCGGCTACATACATAAAGACCTTGTTGATAAACATGAAACCGTGATCACCAAAAAGGGGCTGATAAATGTCCGTACAGGTCCGGGCACTGACCATGAAGTTGCATTTCAGGCTGAAAAAGGAGTCCCCTTCAGGGTTCTTGAAAAAAAAGGCGACTGGATACATATCGAGCATGCAGAAGGGGAAAAGGGGTGGATTTATAAGGGCCTGGTATGGTAGATTCGGCTGTCTGGTTTTGCCGGCACAACATAATATAAAGGAAAAATAGAAAGACATGACAGTTTCATTTGATCCGGATAAAAAAACGGTTGTATGCGTTGGTTCCGCCCTGGTCGATATCCTGGCAAACGAGGATGACAGCTTCCTTGAAAAGGCGGGTGCAGCAAAGGGAAGCATGACCCTGGTGGAGGAGCAATACATTGAGGACCTTCTTTCAAAGGCCTCCAGTCCGCCTGTTACAGTTTGCGGGGGATCTGCCTGTAACACTGCGGCCGGAGTGGGCATGCTGGGCGGTTCGGCCAGGTTTGTCGGCAAGAGGGGCAGGGACAGCCTTGGCGATATTTTTGAGCAGGAGCTGATCAGGCATTCAATTGAACCTTATCTTTTTCATTCCCAAACCCCGACCGGCCGGGTGCTATCGGTGGTCACCCCCGATGCCCAGCGCACCATGTTTACCTGCCTTGGCGCGGCCGCGGAAATGAAGCCCGGGGAAATCAAACCGGAATGCTTCAAAGGGGCCGGAATCGTTCATGTGGAAGGTTACCTGCTGTTTAACCGCGATTTGATGACAGCCGTTCTCAAGGCGGCAAAAGAATCCGGCGCAAAGATCAGCCTGGACCTTGCCAGCTTCAATGTGGTAGAGGAATCAAGAGACTTGCTGAATCGGATCGTGGCCGAGCATGTGGATATACTCATTGCCAACGAGGATGAAGCGTTTGCATATACCGGTATCAGGGATGAGGAAAAGTCCCTGGAGGCCATGGCCAAAGAGGCGGAAATAGCGGTTCTTAAACTCGGTCCCCGGGGCAGCATAATAAAAGGATACGGAGAGACGGCCAGGATCGAGGGCCTGGGCGACGGAAGCGCACTGGATACCACGGGCGCCGGAGATCTGTGGGCCGGTGGTTTTCTTTACGGCCTTATAAGCGGCTATTCCCTGACCAAAAGCGGACAGCTTGGCTCTTGCTGCGGCTATGAGGTGTGTCAGCTTATCGGCGCCAAGATTGATGATGCCGGATGGCAGCGGATCAGGGAACTGCTTGATGAATAAAATGAAAACTTTTCCCGGAGCAAGGAAAGCATTATGACAGAAAAGACTTCCGGAGCCAGGACTCCGGATCAGGAACCGGAAACAGACGATCCTTTGCAGAGATTTTTGGCCCGGATCAAGGCATTTGCCATTGCCCGGCAAAAGCAGCTTACGGTTGCCGCCGCAATAGTGTGTGTGGCAGTCATAGCGGGCGCGGGGGTGTTTTATTTTTTAGAGCGTGCCCGGGAAAACGCTTCTGAAATGCTGATTCAGACAACAAGACAGTACCAGCAGCTGGGCGAAAATCCCTCTGAAGAAGAAATAGAAAGAATAAGGCAGAATTTTGAAAAGTTAATAGAGGAGTACGGTTATACCGGCCCGGCAAAAGTGGCTCTTTTGCAGTATGCAGGCCTTTGCTACCGCAACGGGGATTACGGCCGCGCCCTGGAACTCTATGAGAAAGCATATGAAGCCTTTGAAGATAGTTTCGAATTCAGGAGCCTTGCGTTAAACGGCATGGCACACGCTCACGCGGCTATGGGCGAATACGAAAAAGCCCTGTCTTTTTTTGAGCAGGTGGCCGGGGATCAAAATCAGGCCTTAAGGGACCAGGCGCTTTTTAATCTCGGCCTGCTCTACAGCCGCATCGGCGATTCAGTAAAAAGCCGCAAGGCCTATGAAAAGCTTGTAAACGAGTTTCCGGGTTCAATTTTTGCCGAACCCGCAAGAGACATGCTTTCCGGATAAGATAAGGCAACCGTACGTTAACCCACCTTAATGACGCCCTGATGATATGGTCGATGCCCTTGCCGACAGCGTAACTTTTTTTGGCCAGATCGAGCGCGTAACCTATACGAATCCTGAAAACGGCTTCACAATCGCAAGGGTTCGAATAAGGGGCCGTCGGGAGCCGGTAACCGTGGTGGGCCGGTTTATGGAACCCACGCCCGGTGAAGTCCTGGAAATGTCCGGCTCCTGGAAGATACACCCCACCTATGGAGAACAGTTCGAAGTCCGATCGTATCGTACCAGAACACCATCAACCGTGAACGGCATTAAGAAATACCTGGGATCGGGCCTTGTAAAAGGCATCGGCCCTGTGATGGCCGAACGCATTGTGGAGTGTTTCGGCAAGTCCTCGCTCGAGGTCATTGAAAAAGAGCCCGAACGGCTGAAAGAAGTCGAGGGTATCGGGAAAAAGCGGATAGAAATGATAAGGGCTTCCTGGGCCGAACAAAAGGAAATCCGAGATGTCATGGTTTTTCTCCAGTCCCATGAGGTAAGCGCCGCATACGCTATCCGTATCTTTCGCCAGTATGGGCGGGACGCCGTTGAAGTGGTAAGCGAGAATCCCTACAGGCTGGCGGCTGATATTTCCGGGATCGGTTTTCTAACAGCGGACAAAATTGCCGGCAAGCTGGGATTTGAAAAGGACAACCCCTTGCGCATCCGCGCAGGTATTCTTTACGTGTTAAACCAGCTTGCAGAGGAAGGCCATGTCTATTATCCATATGAGGATCTGATTGACAAAAGCCTTGAAATCCTTGAAACAAATAAGGACCTGGTTTCAGATGCGATCAGGCGCGCAGCCGAAGACCGTGATGTAATAGTGGAAGAAATCGATGCCGGCAATAAGGAGTTCGAATCAACAAAGGCCGTGTACCTCAGGCGGTTTTACGTCTGTGAAACAAAAATAGCCAGGCATTTTGCCAGACTGGCGCTGGCGCCGAAATGTGTGCGCGACACTGATGCAGACAGGGCTTTGCAGTGGATTCAGCAAAGGTTTGAATTCCGCCTGGCGGATAAGCAGAAGGCGGCGGTGCGTTGCGCTCTTGAAAACAAGATCATGGTGATAACCGGAGGGCCGGGCACAGGCAAGACCACGATTATTCGCGCTGTTCTTGAAATATTTAAGCAGCTGGGCGCAAGGATTATGCTTGCGGCTCCCACAGGCAGGGCCGCCAAAAAAATGAGCGAGGCCACCGGGCATGCGGCAGCCACGATTCACCGGCTGCTTTCCTTTAATGTCCGCTCGGGCGGGTTTCAGAAAAACCAGGACAACCCGCTTAAGTGCGACATGCTTATTGTGGATGAAGCCTCAATGATTGACACGGTTCTGATGTACCATCTTATAAAGGCTGTGCCGCCTGCAGCGACCCTGGTTCTTGTTGGAGACGTGCATCAGCTGCCCTCTGTGGGCCCTGGAAACGTATTAAACGACGTGATCGCCTCGGGGACCGTTCCGGTGGTCAGCTTAACGGAAATTTTCCGCCAGGCCCGCCAAAGCAGTATCATTGTAAATGCCCACAGGATAAACAGCGGCATTATCCCGAAACTTGACGCAAATGAGCCGAAAGGTGATTTTTTCTTTATAGAGCAGCATGAACCTGAAAAAGTGGTTGACATTATAGTTGAACTGGTGTCAAAACGCATACCCCGGCGGTTTTCATTTGATCCGGTAAATGATATCCAGGTGCTCACCCCCATGCATAAGGGGATTGCGGGCACGGTGAATTTGAACAGTCTTCTTCAGAACAGGCTTAATTCTGAAAAAACACAGGTAAATGCCGGAGGATCAATGTTTCGCCTTAAAGACAAGGTGATGCAGATCCGAAACAATTATGAAAAACAGGTGTTTAACGGCGATATGGGCCGGGTTGCAGCAGTGGATACCGAACTTAGACAACTGAAGGTTGAATTTGAAGGCAGAATGGTGGATTATTTTTTTTCCGAGCTCGACGAGCTGGTACCGGCATATGCAGTATCTGTCCACAAGTCCCAGGGCTCTGAATTTCCGGCGGTGGTGATGCCTGTTTTGACCCAGCATTATATCATGCTCCAGCGCAACCTGATATATACTGCTGTTACCAGGGGCAGGAGTCTGGTTGTGCTGGTGGGGACAAAAAAGGCCGTGGCCATTGCCGTTAAAAATGACAAGCCCCGTCAGCGCTATACGCATCTGGCGGCAAGGATGGCCGCGGCCATGCGTGTGGCGCAGGGGCGGCAACGGCAAAAGGAGCTTTAAGAGTGAAAATCATCATAGTGGGCGCGGGCGAAGTCGGCTATCATGTGGCAAGCCGCATGTCCTTTGAAAACAAGGACGTGGTGGTGATCGACCGCGATCCCGTGGCAATTCAGCGGATTTCGGACAACGTGGACGTTGAGTCCATAAACGGATCCGGCAGCAGCCCGAGGGTGTTAAAAGAGGCCGGCTTAAAGGAGGCGGAAATTCTGCTCGCGGTCACTGACAGCGACGAGACCAACCTGGTTGCCTGCCTTATGGCCGACGTGATTTCACCGACCACCAAGAAGCTGGCGCGCATACGGGAAGGCGATTTTGACCCATATCATCAGGTCCTCCACGACCAGGCTCCCCATATTGATACCGTGATAAACCCTGAGATAGAGGTGGTAAAGAGCATAGAACGGTTTTTGAGCATACCCGGGGCCGTGGACGTAAGCGAATTTGCCGATGGCATGCTTAAATTCATCGGCTTATACCTGGATCAAGGCAGCCTTATGGCCGGCATCCGGTTAAGGGAGATCCCGGAAAAAATCGGCCAGCAGATTCTGGTGGCAGCGGTGGTCAGAAAAGAGGAGCTTATAATTCCGGGCGGGGACGCGCGTCTGTATCCGGGAGACCTTGTTTATTTCATAAGCGAGGAAAAGGGGGTTGCTCCTATTTTAAAAGCCTTTAACAGGGAGACAAAGCCCGTGCGCCGGGCCATGATTGTGGGCGGAGGGCGGATAGGCGCAAGGCTGGCTGGCGTCCTTGAAAAAAAGGGGATTCAGATAAAGATAATAGAGCGCTTGCCGGCCAGGTGCAGCGAACTGGCCGCGGAAATGAAAAAGGCGGTGGTAATCCACGGCGACGGCTCTGACCAGGGTCTGCTGGTTGAGGAAAATATCCGGGAAATGGATGCGGTGGTGACCCTGACAAACGACGAGGAGACAAATATTCTTGTTTCTCTGTTGGCAAGGCGCATGGGAGCTGGAAAGTCCATTACCAAGCTGAACAAGTTCAGTTATTTTCCGCTGATGCCCACCATCGGGATCGAACAGGTGGTAAGCCCCAGGCTTTCGGCCATAAATACCATTTTGCAGCATATACGCAGGGGCAAGGTGTTCTCAGTAAGAACACTCACAGACGAGCAGGCCGAAGTAATGGAGGCCGAAGCCCTGGAAACATCAGATATAGTGGGGAGGCCTCTGCGCAAATCCTCGTTGCCCAAAGGTTCTCTGGTTATAGGTATTATCAGAGAAGGCCAGGTTCTTATCCCCTCGGGAGACAGCGTTATAGAACCTGGAGACCGGATAATAATTTTTGCAAAACGCCAGGTGGTCTCCAAGATAGAGCGGATTCTCACGGTAAAGCTGGAGTTTTTCTAGATGCGCTGGGCTTTTGTTCTTCAGTACGTCGGGATCCTGGTGTTATTCCTGGGCCTGGCAATGCTGATTCCAGCCGGGGTCGGTCTTTTTTATTCAGACGGATGCGCCCCGGCTCTTGCTGGATCTTCGGCAATTTCGGTGCTGTGCGGGGCTGTTTTTTTTCTCGTTTTCAGGAGGGAAAAAACCGAGCATATCAGCCAGCGCGAAGGCATGGCAATTGTGGCAATCGGCTGGGCTGCCATAGGATTATTCGGAGCCCTGCCCTTTTATATCAGCGGGATTTCCCCCTTTTTCGCGGACGCCTTTTTTGAAGCTGTTTCCGGCTTTACCACCACCGGGGCATCCGTGCTCACAGATGTTGAGTCCGTGCCAAAGGGTCTTTTGTTCTGGCGAAGCTTTATCCAATGGCTCGGCGGCATGGGTATCATAGTGCTTACCATTGCGATTCTGCCATTTCTGGGAGTCGGCGGATTCCAGCTCTACAAGGCGGAAGTTCCGTCTCCAGTGCCCGACAAGCTCAGGCCGAGAATCAGGGATACGGCAAAAGCCCTGTGGAAAGTATACGTGCTGTTTTCCCTGGCAGAAGTCCTGCTGCTTTTAATCGGGGGCATGACACTATATGATGCTCTTTGTCATACATTTACTACAATGCCCACAGGGGGTTATTCCACCAAAAACCTTTCCATAGCGCATTTTGACAGTCTGTATTTCGAGATCGTGATAATGGGGTTCATGGTTCTGGCCGGAATAAACTTTTCCCTTCATTTCAGGATGCTCCAGGCAAAGCCTCTTGTCTACTGGCGGAATCCAGAGTGCAGGTTTTTCCTTGTAACCCTGGTGATTCTTATAATAGTTATGAGCACAAGCGTTTTCGGAACAGTGTATGACAATGTTGCCGAAAGTCTTCGCTACGGGTCATTCCAGGTAATTTCAATTCTGACCACCACCGGTTATGCAACTGCCGATTATGATCAGTGGCCCTCGGTGGGCCGGCTTATAATTCTGCTGTGCATGTTTGCAGGGGCCTCGGCCGGGTCCACGGGCGGTGGAATGAAACTGATGCGGCTGATGGCCTGCTTTAAGTTTTGTTACAAGGAGCTGTTTAACCTGCTTCATCCCCATTCAGTTTCATATGTAAAAATAGGGGGAAAACCGGTATCTGATGCGGTGATAAACGGAGTGCTCGGCTTTTTGGCTCTTTATATCGCAATTTTTGTGTTATGCGCGGTTCTGCTTGCATCTATGGGCGTGGACTTTGTAACATCCCTTTCAGCCTCCGCGGCTTCCATAGGCAATATAGGCCCTGGTCTGGCCCTGGTGGGTCCGACCGGCAATTATGCCGATATCCCGTATTTCGGCAAATGGCTTCTCTCATGGGTGATGCTGCTTGGCAGACTTGAAATATATACCATAATAATTTTTCTGGTTCCTGAATTCTGGCGGAAATAACCCGGGCTCTTGACCGGGCTAAACCGGTTTGAAAGATTTCAAAAAGATACTTACTTTTAATATTGACAAGCGGTTTGCAAATATATACAAAAATAACTTTATTGAGCCTGCTGGACTGGGCCGTTAACTCAGTTGGTAGAGTATCTGCCTTTTAAGCAGAGAGTCGTTGGTTCGAGTCCAACACGGCCCACCAGGATCATTTTTTTGCGTCCCCATCGTCTAGCCCGGTCCAGGACACCGGCCTTTCACGCCGGCGACAGGGGTTCAAATCCCCTTGGGGACGCCACATTAACACCTGTTAAGGACAAATAAACCCGGCACCCTTAATTTTTAATCCTCTCTTTATGGTCTTTTGATAAGATGGTAAGGATTTATTAAAAGAGGGTCTTAAAGATCCTCTTTTTTATTCCCATCGGCTTAGGTTTATTGGACCGGCGAGATGCTGTTATAGTATTTTCATTGAATTACAGAAAAACCCGGGTTATAATGGAACTTGATGTTTTGGGAATATGATATTACCGTAGGCGAGGAGGCTCAACTATGGGGGACTTTGATGTTGTTGGTGATTATCGGAAGGTTTTGACTTCTGTTCGGATAGTGCCGGTTATTCTTGGAATCTGTTTGCTGGGAAGTGTGTTTCTTCCCTGGGTTTCGTTTTCTTTGCTGGATGTTTCTGTTTCAGGGGCTGACCTTGATACTGAGCTAATCTGGTACGGTATTGTTGGAGGAGGCGCTGTTGTCGCAGGTTCTTTTTTTGAGAAAATAAAAACAATGGCAATTATTTATTTTACCACCGGCTTTATGAGTTTTGTTGTAATTTTTTTTCCTGTCGCCTCAGATTCGGGCCGGAGATTCGGGCCGGAGCTTGGCGTCTGGGAGGCTATAAGAAATATAATTGATATGGCCAATTTTGGTTTCTATCTGCATTTTATTTGTGTTTTCGCCTTTCTTTTTTTAGGTTTGACCCTGTTTTTTACTCCGGAACCCGAAAACAATTCCAAACCACAATAAAGGACCGCGATTTTTTTGCGGGAAAATGTTGACATTTGAAATGACATTGGCTATATAGAAATTTTTGATTTCAAGGGGATGGCAGAATCCGGACTCAGCTCTTGCGGATGGAAACGGTTTCGGAACCGGTTTTGCTTATTGCCCCTTGTTTAACATACCGCCCGGGAAGGAGTTCCATTCACCTTCCCGGGCGATTTTATTCCGGCTGAGTCAGTTTTTGTCTTACTTTTTCTGCCAGCCTGGGCAGTATATCCCCGGTTTTGCCCTGGATAAGGTAATCGGATATTTTGTTGGCGGTCATTTGGGTCGGTTCTGCGTTGACCTCTATTATGATAACATCGGGCCGGCTCCTGGCTGCAGCCGGCAGCCCGGCAAAGGGGTAAACAAGGGCTGAAGTGCCGCAGATGAGCATTACATCGCATTTTTTCGCCTCCTGATCCGCCTCGTGCATAACGTCCCGGGGAATGGGCTCCTGGAAATATACCACGTCGGATTTCAGGGGATAGCCGCACCCGGGGCAGGCCGGAGGCAACTGGTTTTGTTTTTCCATCTGCTCCAGGTCATAACCCCCCCCTGTTGTGACGCAAGCCGCAGGAAAGACATCTCAGCTTGTCCACGCTTCCGTGATATTCCAGTATTCTTTGGGAGCCGGCCTTCCTGTGAAGATTATCGACATTTTGCGAGATCACGGCTTTGATTGCTCCTGTCCGCTCCAGTTCGGCAAGGGCGTAATGCCCCGGGTTGGGCCTGACAGCCAGAAGTGTTTTGCGGAAAGGATTTTTAAGGGTTTCTTTCCAATAGGCCACAGGGTCTTTCAGGAAAGTATGGTAGGTCTGGTAGGCCTTTTTTTCCATTTCAGGATTTTTGGTCCATATTCCGTCCGGTCCCCGGAAATCGGGTACGCCGGACTCCGTGGATATCCCGGCCCCGGTGAGCGCCACTGCATGGCTTGCCCGGGCAAGATCCTCTGCTGCTTTGCTGATAAGTTCTTCCATTCGGGCACCTCCCCAATCGGTTGTCCCGGTTTGACCGGTGGTAATAAAGTCTGCTTCTGCACCGGGCTATAATTGGTTTTCCAGCGCAGTTTCGGCCTCGTCAAGATCGTCGGCTATGACAAACATCCGGTCCAGTTTTAGAATTGTAAACATCTGTCGCACATATTCTCTAAGCCCGTACATAATGCAGCATCTGCCGCGCCTGGTCACGTGGCGCTGGATCCTTACGAAAAACTGCATGCCCGCGCTGTCAATAAAGTCAAGCCCGCTTAAGTTGAGCACGGCGTTTCGCCGACCGATGGTTTCGAGAACCGAGTTAACATTGATATCTTTAACCCTTGAAGCGTCAAGCTCTCCGTACATGTGAAAAATGGCGGCATTTCCCCTGATTGCCGCCAGGTAATAGAATGAAGAGGAATCAGATCTGCGCGAAAGCACTCCGATTACGTCGTCTATTGATTCGCACATGTTTTTTTCAAAAAAATCCAGGGTACGGCTTAGGCTGAAAAAACGGAACACCGGCGGCCGAATTCCTATCATGAAAACTTCCCGGTCTTTTGAGGCGGCGGTTCTCCACAAAGACAGAAGCAACCCAAGGCCCGAGGAGTCAATAAAATTGACTCCTGAAAAATCAAGCACGGTTTTTGGAGCGCGGGCCACCAGTTCTTTGAGTTCATCCCTTATTTCCTCGGCCATGGAGGCATCCAGGGGGTCGGGAAGGGTTATGATTCTTAAGGCGATCCCCTTGCCTGATTTTGAAACCCTGCTTTTTATGGAGGGCAGGGGCGAGCGGATGCGGAAGAGTCTGTAGGACAAGCGTTTGTACTGCTGGTACATTGTCAGCGGGAAAATTGTAAAACAGAACAGAAGAGAGGAGTAAAAAAAGTTTTTTGCTATATACGGCGGAAAACCAGGTATCATGGAAGCAATCCTGTGCCCAATACCCCGATTTTTCTGGAAAGATTTGCCTTCAGCTTTTATGAACCTGCTGATATCGGGAATTACAAGACTGAGCGGTACATAAAGGCGGTAGCGGTATTTTTCAAACCAACAGGCGATTGCGGGATCCCGCAGATCAAGGATCAGGAAATCGGCCGCAGCCGAGTTTATTTTTTCCAGCAGCCAGGTTCTGTAACTGTTTTTCCCCGCGCGCGAGGAGTCAAAATCAGCGGTGCCCGCGATTTTCAATTCGGGCCTGACAGAGCGGATCGCCTCGACAGCCCTCTTTATATCCCCGGAATCGTCTCCAAGAATAAAAAGGTTTTTACCGCTTAATTGAGCTGTATTTAAGAATTTTGTGAAAAACCGGTACCCGGAAAATTTCTCTTTAAGCCTGGTGCCGACAAGCCGTGCGATCCAGGCAACCGGTCGCCCTGTGGGAATCATAAGATCGGCCTGCCTCAGCGCATTGACAATTGCCTCCTCATAGTCTTCGTTGCGGCGGGAGCCTGAATAAAGACGGACGACCGTGTTCAGATCCACGGCCACGGCGGTGCGCGGCCGGCCGTCTGTTTCATAGTCTGCGGCCATTTTAAACATGCGGTCTATAATCTGCTCAAGGCGCAGATTATCTATCGGTATTCCGAGTATGACAGCGGTTTCCGGGAAAATCGTTTTCAAAGCCTCACCTTGAAAGCATCAGTATGATTCCCCCCAGGATCCAGCAATAGGGGGCAAAAATAAACAGGCGCCCTCTTTTGACCAGGTAGACCAGAAGCCACAGGGCAGCGTATCCCACCAGGGCAGCCGCGGTCGAGCCTGCCAGAACGGCTGACATTTTTGCGCTTCCCGCAGCCGGGATTCCAGCAAAACTCAGCAATGCAGCCCCGGCGATTGCGGGAATGGAAAGAAGAAAAGAATATCTGGCAGCTTTTTCCCGATCCAGGCCGAGATAAAGGCCCGTGGCTATGGTGGCTCCGGAGCGGGAAATTCCCGGGATTACGGCTATACCCTGGGCGATGCCTATCAGAAATGCCCGCACCGTATTTAACCTGGACAAATCGCCCTGGGTTCGATCCCTGCCGCGTGTAAACCACATCCAAAGCCCCGTGGCTACCAGGGCGAAACCCACCACCAGCACCGAAGAAAAAAGAATATCGGCAATTCCGTGAAAGGCAAGCCCTATTACCGCCGTGGGCACCGAACCTGCCGCAATCATCGCGGCCAGCCTTATTTCCGGGGTTGCCGGCCCCGGATCTGCTCGTCTTATAAGGCTGTATCCCCACTTGACCACTGCTTTAATAATGGCGGAGATATCTTTGTAAAAATAGATCCATACAGCCACAAGAGTACCTATGTGCACAGCCACGTCAAATATCAGCTCTGGCCGGCGCAGGTGAAACAAGTCCTGAAAAATTACCAGGTGCCCCGAGCTGCTCACCGGCAGAAATTCTGTCAGTCCCTGGATTATCCCCAGGATCACTGCCTGCAGGATGGTCATGTATTGCTCCGTATGCAAAATAATGACAGAAAAAGCCGCCGCCCGGCATTGGACTTAATCAGACTCTTTGTCAGCAAATAGCATAATTTTAATGCGTGCGCAATTGCTCCCGGTTTTATCATCGCGCATATAGGAAATATCATCAACGAACTGCGAGATCAGATAGCAGCCCATTCCGTTTTCCCTGGTCCCGTCAAGGACCGGCGGCGGAATGTCCTGCGGATCAAAGGGCTGTCCCTGATCCCTGAATTCCACCTCAATGCGGTCTGCAAACGCTTCTGCGGAAATATCAATAAAGTGTCCGGGCTCCTGGCCAAGGCCGTGTTTTATAATATTGGCAACCACTTCCGTGGCTGCGACCTCCACCTGGGACAACCGGGGTTCATCAAGTCTGCCCGCGGCGTGCAATTCGCAGAAATTCCGGACAAATGAGCGCACCTTTTTCAGATTTTCAAGAAGGCTTTCAATTTTCAGGTTCTGGGTGTCAACGGGCTTTGCGCTGTCTGCGGGATGGCAGATTTTTGCGCCCACGCAGGTAAAATCATCCGTAAACACGTCGGTACCGGTAAATTCTGTAACATCTGCGAGCACGGCCCGGACAATGGCATCGGCCGTTATATTTTGCGCGTTTTCTTCAATAAATGCAACCAGCTTCTCTTCGCTGTACAATCTGCCTTCCTTATCCGCGGCCTCTGTTACCCCGTCAGAATAGAAGAAAAACAGGTCGCCGGGGGCAAAAGGAACGGTGAATTGCTGGAAAGGGGCGGTTTCCGGAAAACCCAGCGGCATGTTGGCACCCCGGAGCAGTTCAACCCTGTTTTCAGCCCTTTTGTAGTGAATGGTGCGTACATGACCGCAGTCAACGAATATGAATTGGTATCGCTCAAGGTCGAACCTTCCGTAGCAGAACGTAACAAAGGTTTCAAGTTCGCGCATCTGCTCTATCATGGCGTCATGAACCGAGGAAACGATCTGTTCGGGTTCCGGCATTTGCCCGGGTCCTGTACGTGATAAATATTGGTTGATTATTCTTAAAAATGCACTTTTTAAAGCAGAGGCCATAAAAGCGGCCATTATACCTTTTCCCATAATGTCGGCCACCACAACATCAAGTGTTCGCGGCCTTAAGTGAATAAAATCATAGAAGTCGCCGTCAATTTTACTGGAGGCAATGGTAAGATGGGCGATATCGAGTTCTGAAAGTCCCCGGGGCGGCTTGCCGAGAAGCAGCGTCCGCTGGATCTGGGAAGCTACAAAAAGCTGATGCCTGCGGGCCTGCTCCAGTTTTTTTTCAGCAGCCTTCAGCCGCTTTGACTGTTTGTAGGCCTCTACAGACTTGTCTACCAGGGCTGCAACCTGGCCGGGGTTAAAAGGCTTTGTAACATAATCCAGGGCCCCCTGCTTCATCGCTTCCACTGCATTGGCGATATTCTCGCTGGCAGTAAGCATCAGCGGGGCCATGTCCGGAAAGTGACTTCTTATGTAGCGAAGGCAGTAAAGACCGTCACCGTCGGGCATTTTTAGATCCAGCACGGCTGATGCCACCTTGTCGGACAACCGGTTTATTGCCTCTTTTCCGGATTTGGCGCATATTACGCGATAGCCGCTTTTTTCCAGCTTCCGCCGTAACAGCAGCCGGGTTCCGGCATCGTCATCGGCAACCAGAACCCAATTCGTGCTCTCGTCGGTATGTTGATCAAAATTTGTCATTCGGTCAATTTACTCCTGCATATGAGAAGGATCCCCGCCCGGCAGTCCGAGTTCCCATGCGCGCAGCACCCGGCGCAGGAGCTTCCCGCTTCTTGTCTTGGGCAGTTCGTCAATAAATACCAGTTCCCTGACCAGAAGATCAGATGACAGGTTGCCTTTCAGAAACGCCCGTATTTCATAATTAAGCCTGGTCGAGGGAGTATATTGTTTTTTCAGTGTAACATAGGCCTTAAGATATGAAACCCCCTGTCCCGGCTCCCTGCCCTTGGAAATTACAGCAGCTTCGGCCACCGCAGGATGCATGCACAGGATCTGTTCAATTTCAAAAGGTCCGATAACCCTGTCATCACCCGCTTTGAGAAGATCGTCGTTTCTGCCCTGGTGGTAGAAGTGTCCATCTTCGTCCTCAACCGCTATATCGCCTGTTACAAACCATCCGTTCTTGAAATATCTTTGGAAGCGCTCCGGCTCCTTCCAGATTTCAGACATCTGGCCGGGCCAGCCGGCCTTAAGCGCAAGCTCGCCAAGAGAGAGCGCCGGCAGCGGTTCTCCGTTGTCATCAAGAATTGCCGCCTCGATCCCGGGCAGCGGTTTACCCATGGAACCCGGCCTGATCTCCATGCTAGGCAGGTTGGCAATGCAGATAATGCCGGTTTCCGTCATCCACCATGTATCATGCGGTGTGCGTTTCAGATTGTCCCGGCTCCAGTATATCATTTCCGGCATCAGGGGGGCTCCCACAGTGCACAGATGGGTCAGGGTGGACAGATCGTAGCGTGTTGGAAGATCATTGCCCGCGTTCATTAGATCGCGTAAAACCCGGGGAGTGGTATACCAGTGGGTAACCCGGTTGGTTTCAAGAACCCTGTACCAGTTTGCCGCAGAAAAATGATCACCCGCTATCAGACTGGTCACCCCGCAGAGCCATGGTGCAAACGCCCCGTACACGGTGCCGGTCACCCAGGCGGGATCAGCATCGGTCCAGAGCACGGAGTCAGGTTTCAGGTCAAGCGCCCATCTTGCTGATGCCAGCATGCCTGGCATGTCATGGTGAGTGTGGACAATGCCCTTTGGCGGCCGGGTGGAGCCGGAGGTATATATAAGATAAAGCGGAGTATCCCCTGATAGGGGAAGGGCCGGAAAATCGTCCTTCATCTGCTCTGCCAGGCCCTGGATTACGGTTTCGTTTTTGAATATGTTCGGCTGGGGCCCGGAAATCAGCAGAATGTGGTCAAGGCATGCTGCAAAATCGGAAGAAATTTTTTCCACCAGATCCGGATTTGTCAAAATAGCTTTCGGAGAAATGTTTTCCAGTCTGATCTCGAGTTCGTAGAAGTTCGATGATGAAAATACCGGGCAGAACATCACGCCCATGCGGGCCGCGGCTGCCATGGCAAAATAGATTTCAGGGCACGGCGGCAGGAAAAGCAACAGCCGGTCCCCTTTTGAAAAACCCAGACTTGTGAAAAGATTTGCCCATTTGGCTGAATAGCGCTGCATTTGAGAATATGAAAAAGTCCTTCGGCCGTTGTGGGCATCAAAGATCAGGGCCGGATGATCGGCCCTTTGCGGGTCAGCAGCCCACCGGTCAAGGGATTCGGTTATAATGTTCATGTGCTGTTTGCCGTACCAGGAAAACTCCTGTTCAATGTTTTGCCAGGAGAATTTGGCCCGGGCGGCTTTATAGTCGGCAAGATTTGAGTTCTGCGGATTTTGGGCGGGAATTCTGGCCTTGATCATGTCAGAACCCCGTATGGTGAATGAATTTTTCTGATTTCCCGGACGAGTTTTAAAGCCTCGTGCGAGGGTTTAAAACAGTCTTGCGCTTCATTATTTTCATTTCCCAGCAATTCCCCCAGAACACTCCTTACGCATCTTGCAAGGGCCAGGGGTTCATATCCCCCCTCCAGGGCAAGAAACAGCGGCGGAGTTTTTTTTTCTTTGCACATGGCCGCAACAATCATCCTGGTTATGCGTGAATAAAGGTTTTCAGTAAAATTACATCTGCCTATGGGGTCCTCGCCGTGGGCGTCAAAGCCTGCTGCCACCATGATCATATCAGGGCGAAACCCCCTTATTGCAGGAATCAGGGTCTGAGTGTAAATATAGACCATGTCATTATCAGTAAACTCCCTGGATATTGGGATGTTCATGGTATAGCCTGTTCCCCTGCCCGAGCCCGTGTGCCCGGGTTCGCCGCTGTAGGGATAAAGCATGATGTCATGAGTGGAATAGTAATAGACCCGGTCGTCTTCATAGAAGATGTCGTTTAATCCGTTTCCGTGATGAACGTCCCAGTCTATTATAAAGATTCTTTTTATGTCGTGGCGGACCATTGCGTATCTGGCTGCCACGGCTATGTTGTTAAATACGCAGAAGCCTGCAGATCTGTCAGGCAGGGCATGATGCCCAGGGGGGCGGACCAGGGCAAAGAAAGCCTGGCATTGTTTTTCCAGAAGCATGTCAATGCCCTGCAGGCAGGCGCCTGCTGCCAGCCAGGCAGCCATGTAGCTGCGGGCGCTGGCCGGAGTGTCAGGCGCTATGCTGGTTATCCGCTGTTCTGCGGTTTTTAAGATTTTTTGTATATGGGCCGGGGTGTGGACCCGCTCCAGGTCTTCTAAGGCAGCGGGCCGGGGTTTGAAGCAAAGCAGGCCATCTCCGAACTCTCGGTCTATCATGCGGTAAATTTCAAGTATCCGCCGGGGATGTTCCGGGTGAAAATGGCCGGTCTTATGTTCTGCAAACCGGTCATCTCGGGTAACCCCGACCTTCAGCCCCATATTCTGATTTTCCTTTCAGTCATTTTATCAATCGTGTCCCGGATATGCCCCGAAATTCATTCCTTGATATTGGATTTGGCTTTATTACAGATTTTCGATATCCACCCGGTTTTCAATCAGCCTGTCAATCACGGTTTCATCGGCAATAGTTGAGGTGTCTCCAAGTTCGTCAAACTTGCCGGCGGCGATTTTTTTGAGAATCCTTCGCATTATTTTTCCGCTCCGGGTTTTGGGCAGCCCGTTGGTGAACTGGATGATGTCTATGGTTGCTATGGGTCCTATTTCGTTTCTCACCTGGCCTGTCAGTTCTTTTCTGAGTTCGTCGGAGGGCTCTGCATTGGCTTTTAATATCACAAAGGCATATATCCCCTGGCCTTTTATGGGGTGGGGAAAGCCCACCACGGCGGCTTCGGCTACTTTCTTGTGCAGCACAAGGGCGGATTCAAGTTCCGCAGTGCCAAGCCTGTGGCCGGAAACATTTATAACATCGTCTATGCGGCCTATGATCCAGAAATATCCGTCTTCATCCTGTTTTGCCGCATCGCCGGTAAAATACATTCCCGGGGCCTGGCTGAAATAGGTCTCTCTGAACCTTTCGTGATCTCCGTAGACCGTTCTGGCCATGCCGGGCCAGGGTTTGCGGATGCAGAGAACTCCTTCTTCGTTTGGAAACTGCGCAGGCTCTCCTGTATCGTCGAGTATCACGGGATCCACGCCAAAGAAAGGAAAAGAGCAGGAGCCGGGCTTAATGGGGGCAACCCCCGGAAGGGGTGCTATCATGTGGCCGCCGGTCTCGGTCTGCCACCAAGTATCGATAATCGGACACCAGTTCCGGCCCACGTGCTTGTAATACCAACGCCAGGCTTCCGGGTTTATGGGTTCCCCGACCGTTCCCAGCAGCGTAAGGGAGGAAAGATCATGTTTTTTAACATGCTCCTCGCCTTCTCTTGCCAGGGCCCGGATGGCGGTGGGCGCGGTGTAGAACTTGTTGACGCCGTATTTTTCAACAATAGCCCAGAAACGGTCAAAATCCGGATAATTGGGCACGCCTTCGAACATGACCCCCGTAAGCCCGCATGTCAGGGGGCCGTAAACAATATAGCTGTGTCCTGTTATCCAGCCAATATCGGCCGTGCACCAGAATGCCTCGTCGTCTTTTAAGTCAAAGACCATGCGGGTGGTAATCGAGGTATAGAGAAGGTATCCGGCATGGGTGTGTACCACTCCCTTGGGCTTGCCCGTGCTGCCGCTTGTATAAAGTATGAACAGCGGATCCTCGGCGTCCATGGGCTCGGGGGTTACAAAAACATCCGGATCTGTTTTCTCCACTTCCTCGTGCCACCACAATTCTTTGCCGGCTTTTAGTTCTATCCCTGAATCCGTGCGGTTAACCACGATGACCGTTTTAACGTCAGGGCATTTTTCCAGGGCCTTGTCCACATTTTTTTTCAGCCCAACCGGCTTTCCTCCCCGGTAGTTTCCGTCCGCAGTGATAACCAGTTTGGCGCCGCAGTCCTGTATCCGGTTTGCAATTGCATCGGCTGAAAATCCTCCGAACACCACGCTGTGGATAGCACCTATTCTGGCGCAGGCCAGCATGGCCACAGGCAACTCCACTAACATGGGCATGTAAATGACGATTCTGTCACCCTTTTTGACGCCCTGGTTTTTAAGTACCGCTGCAAACCGGTTGACCATGGTATAAAGCTCCTTGAAGGTGACGGTCCTGGTCTCCGAAGGATTGTCACCTTCCCAGTAATAGGCGGTCTTGTCCGCAAGTTTTTCCAGGTGCCTGTCTATGCAGTTATAGGAGGCGTTTAACACTCCGCCCCGGAACCACTCGATTCTGGCCTCTGAGAAATCATAATCCAGGACTTTGTCCCATTTTTTTTCCCAGCTAAGATATTTCTCGGCCTGTTCCGCCCAGAAACCCTCGGGATCTTCTATGGAGCGCCTATAGATTTGATTGTATTCATCTATTCCTTTGATATATGCGGTTTTTTTGTAATGATCGAGATGGGCATCATACAGCTCCTTGCTTTCCGTCATAAATCCTCCTTATAAGTTGGAATTCACCGGCAGGGAGAATTTTGCTCTTCTCCCGCGGGCTCGTTAAACCTGCAGCTTAAAACTAGAAGGTCTTCTTCCCGGGTTTTGTATACCTTGTAGGGCAATTTCCCGAATAATTTGATCATGCCCTTGTTGGAAGGATCAGTATATGCCACCAGGCCTTCTATGCCGTTGTCCGAGGCGGCTTCGGCCAGTTTGTGGAGAAGTATGGAGGCTATGGCTTTTCCCTGCCACTTGGTGCTCACTGAGAAAGCGACTTCGGCAATGTTTTTCTTCGGCTCCAGCATGTAGGCCCCGATTCCGATCACTGATCCGAAACCGAATTCTCCTGTAAGTGCAACCAGGGTAAGGTTGCGAACATAGTCGGTCTCTATGATGGACCTGACATCATCGCGCAGAAAGCGGGTTTTTTCGTAAAAAAACCTGGCGATAACGTCTTTTTTATCAAGATTGTAGAAATGTTCCTGTATGCGTCTGTCATCCACGGGCTTGGCCGGCCGGAAAGTCACCGGCACTCCGTCTATCTTACGGGTTTCTTCAAGCCCTGCCGGATAGACGCTTCTCAAGGATTCAGACAACCGCCTGCTGCGGGTCATCAAGCCCAGATCCTTGGCGCGTTCGAAAAGTTCGTTTCTGAAATCCGGATGCGCCAGACTTATCATGGCCGTGGCCCGCTCTTCGAGATTCTTGCCGAACAGGTTTACCGCGCCGTATTCGCTGACCACGTAAGAAACATCTGTTCTGGGGACAACCACGCCGCCGGACTGAATTTCTGGTACTATGCGGCTGGTACCGCCGTCCATGGAGGTGGAAGGAATCAGAAGAATTGATTTTCCGTTCGGGCATGCAGAAGCCCCTCTCATGAAATCCAGCATGCTTGACACTCCGGCAAAATAGTTGTGCGGCAAAGCGTCTACCGCGGCCTGCCCGGAGAGATCCATCTCCATGACCATGTTTATAGTTACCATCTTGCTGTGCTGGCCGATTATGACAGGATTGTTGACGTAATCGGCCGGATATAGCTCTATGGAAGGATTATCATGGACGAATTCGTATAGGTTGCGGGACCCCACGGCGTTGGTGGCCACCAGTTTACCGTCGTTTAATCCCTTGTAGTTGTTGGTGATCACGCCCATGGAAACCAGGTCCATTATGCCGTCAATGATAAACTGGGTATGCACCCCGAGATCGTTTTTTCCGGACAGTGCGAGCAGTATCGCCTTGGGCGTGGCTCCCAGCCCCAGCTGAAAGGTGGAGCCGTCCTCTATAAGGTTTGCCACCAGTCTTGCTATTCTGTGGGCGGATTCAAATTCAGGCAACTGGTCAATGGTGAGAAGCTCCTCGTCTTTTTCAACTATTATATCCACGTCGTTTACGTGGATAAAGCTGTGTCCCAGCACCCGGGGCATTTCGGTATTGACCTGGGCGATGACAAGGTCTGCGGCCCGCACGGCTGCAAGCCCCACATCAACCGAGATTCCCAGGCTCATCCATCCGAAGTCATCGGGCGGCGATGTCTGTACCAGCGCCGCGTTGATAGGCATGTGGCGCTTTTTAAACAGGTTGGGCACGGCGGAAAGATTCATCGGTGTGATAAAAGGCTTGTTGGATGCAAGATGCCGGGTGCCGGCCGAGCCCTGATATATGCTCCTGATGCTGAACTGCTCGAAGTTTCCCTCGGTTGCCAGGCGTGTTAGCGGGGAATCGCCAAGACTCATAAGGCGAACAATTTCAAGATCGCTTAAGTGAGGGGCTTCATTTACCAGTGTATTTACAAGATGCTGCGGTTCCCCGCACGAAGAGCCCACAAAGATCCTATGGCCAGATTTGAGACTTTTCATCGCCTGCTGTGCGGTGCAGCGTTTTTGCAGGTATTCGTCAGGCCAGTAATTAGCCTTCATTTAAAGCCCCCTTCCCCGTGGAATCCGGTAAGCCCCTGCACACATAAGCAGGATAGCACAGACGCAATAAGGGCGCCAACAAAATTTAAGCACGGGGTTTAATAGGTCCTTTCTTTTTCATCCACCATGGGTACGAAAAGAACCGGAAGGATTTGTTCCTTGATAAGTTCCCCACCCTTTTTTTTCAGAAGCACAAGGTTCTGATCATAGTCCCGACCCACGGGAATCACCATGCGCCCGCCTTCAGCAAGCTGCTCTTTTAAGGGTTCGGGAATCTTTTCCGGGGCGCAGGTAACCACTATGGCGTCAAAAGGTGCATGCTCCGGCCAACCCTTGTACCCGTCGCCCGATCTGACGTGCACATTTTCATAGCTCAGCTTTGACAATGTCCTGCTTGCGGATTCAGCCAGGGATTCGATTATTTCAATCGTGTATACCTGCTCGCAGAGTTCTGCGAGAATTGCCGCCTGGTAGCCGGAACCGGTACCTATTTCCAGAACCCGGTCGGTTTTTTCCGGTTCAATGCTTTTAGTCATCAGGGCCACTATGTAAGGCTGGGAAATTGTCTGACCTTCTCCGATGGGAAGGGGCCGGTCCTGGTAAGCGTACTTTCTGAGGCTTTCAGGGATAAATTCATGCCGCGGGACCTTTTTAAATGCGGCAAGGATTTTCGGATCCTTGATTCCCCTTGCCCTGAGCTGCTGTTGTACCATTTCCATTCTCTGCTGCCGGAAATTTAGCTCGTTTTCTTTTTTGGAACCGTTTGCACCAGTGCCGAACGTGTGTGTGCTCCCTGCAATAAAAAATATAACCGCAAGAGCAAAAATCAGCAACGGCAGAATAGTCAGGGATTTATTCATATTGCCCCCGCTCATTTTTCTTTGCCTGTCCGGGAAAGATATTTTCCTTGGGCAGATAGTCGCAGATCTTCATGGAGTCCCGGCAGAAAAGGGTAAATGGCCAATAATACTAAGAAATACATATATAATATAACGGTCCGGACCTGCAAAGTCAAGGAGGAGGCGTTAAATCAGGGCATTTGCCGGAAACCCTGTGTTTCAGCTTGACAGGTACGGCCGTCCCATTATAATTTAAAAAACTAAACTTGAGAAAATCAATGAACCGCACTCCGATCCTGCAGCCAGCATGTATATTTTTCCTTTGCCTTGTCCTTGCCTGTACCGGGTGGCTTATTGCCGGTCAGGCCAAAGGGGACGAATCAGGGAAAAAAGTTTTTGTGGTTCCCGTATCCGGGACTGTTGATCCCGGGATGGCAGCTTTTATAAAAAGGGTTCACAGGGAGAACTCAAAACATCCCGACTCAATTGTGATCCTGGAAATCGACACTCCGGGCGGCAGGGTGGATTCCGCCCTGGATATAGTCGATACCATGCTGAAGTTTCCCAGGGGACAGACTATAGCTTATGTCTCTCCAATGGCTCTTTCGGCCGGAGCCATGATTGCCCTTTCGTGCAGCGATCTTGCAATGGCTCCGGGCAGCACCATAGGTGATGTGGCTCCTATCATGCAGACCGGTGAAGGCCCGAGGGAGCTGGGAGAGAAATTCCAGTCCCCGATCAGGGCCAAATTCAGGGCCCTGGCTGAAAGAAACGGTTATCCGGCAGCCCTTGTCGAGGCGATGGTGACCAAGGATAAAGAGGTCTTTGAGATAAAAACCGACAACGGAGAAACTCTTTATCTTGATTCAGAGCAGTATGAGGATATGGTTCAAAATGAAGAAATTGCCATAATCTCCAAAAAGACAGTTGTGCCAAAGGGCGAACTTCTGACAATGCACGACTCGGAAGCAATGTCATACGGCTTTTCCAGCATGACAGCCGAATCCCTGGAAGCCGTGCTTGAGAAGTTCGGGCTTTCCGATTATGAGCTGAGACGGATCGAACCGACCTGGTCGGAGACGATGACCAGGTTTATTGACAAAATAGCGCCCATTCTCGTGTTGATCGGGCTTATAGGCCTTTACATTGAAGTTAAGGCCCCCGGCTTCGGCCTGCCCGGGGCCGTGGGGGTGCTGTGTCTTTCCCTGGTTTTTTTCAGCCAGTATCTTGCAGGACTGGCTGATTACACAGAATTTTTCATTCTGGTTACAGGTATTGTTCTTATAGGAGTCGAGGTCTTTGTGCTGCCCGGTTTCGGTATAGCCGGTTTTGCCGGAATGGTGCTTATTGTCATCGGAATTATTCTTGCTATGCAGGATTTTGTTTTACCAGACCCCTCTCTTCCCTGGCAGAAAGATATACTGCTCGAAAACGGCATCAGGGTTCTGGGATCATATGTTTTGGCCATGATAGCCGGGCTTGTGTTTATCCGTTATGTCATGCCCAGGATTCCAAGCAGCCGGGAAGGCCCTTACCTGGCCTCCTCCCTGAAGGGCGCAAAGGCGGAAACCCGCGAGACCGGCATGGTCAGGCCCGGTGATACCGGAGTGGCGATAACCTTCCTTAGACCTTCGGGCAAGGCGGAGATAAACAATGAAATGTTTGACGTGATTACCGAGAATCAGTTCATAGATAAGGACACCCCCGTAAAGGTCATTGATATTCGCGGCAACCGTATCATTGTTGACAGAAGGGAGCCTGAATGATCCAGCCTTACATTATTCCGGTTATTCTCCAGGTTGCGGGACTTGCGGTGCTTCTCGCTGAAGTGATGCTACCCTCGGGGGGGCTGCTCACGGTTGTTGCAGCCGGATGCCTTGGGTATTCGCTTTATATGGTATTTGCCGATATTTCCGCTTTTTCCGGAATGATATTTGTAATGGCCGATATCGTGATTCTGCCGGTGGTGCTTATTGCAGGATTAAAGCTTCTTGCAAAATCGCCTTTTGCCCTTAAGTCCGAGCTTTCCAGCAAAAGCGGGTATGCCTCCTATGATGAAAACACCTCGGAGTATGTGGGCAAACAAGGCACGGCTGCAACCAATCTGCGGCCTGCGGGCACCGCCATAATAAACGGCAAACGTGTGGACGTTGTCACCAGGGGTGACTACATTGAAAAGGGCGCGGAAATAAAGGTCACCGCGGTTGAAGGCGCCCGCATAGTTGTTAGGAAGAAATAAATGCAAGGCACAAAGTTCAAGCTGCAAGGGCCTGGAATGAAGACTGCTTTAAATCCTTATTTCCTGGATCTTGAACCCTGTACCTTGAACTTTGAACTTTGAACTTTGAACCTTATTTTAAGGGGGATTTATGTCTGCTCAATACATTATTCTTATAATACTTGTCATCGTGCTGATCGTGCTTCTTTATTTCATCGGATCGGCCATATCCCTCTGGGTCCAGGCCCTGGTTTCCGGAGCCAGCATCGGGCTTTTCAACATTATTTTCATGCGCCTTCGCAAAATTTCCCCCAAGCTTATAGTGAATGCCAAGATTATGGCTGTAAAGGCGGGCCTTGAGATATCCACAAACGACCTTGAATCCCATTTTCTTGCAGGTGGAGATGTTATGCGCGTGGTTCAGGCCCTGATTGCCGCTGACAAGGCAAATATTGATCTCAAGTTCAACCGGGCCGCGGCAATTGATCTTGCCGGCAGAAACGTGCTGGAAGCCGTGCAGATGAGCGTGAATCCAAAAGTCATTGAAACCCCCATGGTTGCGGCAATGGCCAAGGACGGCATTCAGCTCAAGGCCATCTCAAGGGTAACGGTGCGCGCCAACATAGACCGCCTGGTGGGAGGCGCCGGGGAGGAAACCATACTGGCCAGGGTGGGCGAAGGCATTGTCACCACCATAGGCTCGTCTGACAGCCATAAAAACGTTCTTGAAAACCCCGACTCAATATCAAAGCGGGTGCTGGAAAAAGGGCTTGATGCCGGTACAGCCTACGAAATCCTCTCCATTGACATCGCGGACGTGGATGTTGGTAAAAACATCGGTGCGGAGCTTGAGACAGACCGGGCCGAGGCTGACAAAAAGATTGCCCAGGCCAAGGCCGAGGAACGCCGTGCCATGGCCTATGCAGCAGAACAGGAGATGCGCGCCAAGGTACAGGAGATGCGCGCCAAGGTCGTGGAAAACGAGGCCCAGGTTCCCATTGCCATGGCAGAAGCTCTTCGCTCCGGAAATATAGGAATTATGGATTATTACAGGTTTAAAAACATCCAGGCAGACACCCAGATGCGCGACAGCATAGGCGGCAGTGGAGAAGGCGACGGACAGGACGACGAAACCGAAGAATAATCCCGAAAAACCCGGAATTTAAATTCCGGAATGCAAAACATTCATGGATTCGTAAAAAGTCTGATTATAATACAAAAATAAAGGCGGGCAATATGGAAATCCTGTTCTTTCTGCTGGTACTTATCATAATTATTGTCAGCAATATAGCCAGGATGCAGAAAAAACAAAAAAATGCGGCTGCACAACAGAATCAGCAGGAAACTACCGAAGAAATCCGGGAGACCGGCTGGAAAAAAAATCTTAGGGACCTGTTTGTGGAAATGCAGGGCGGGATTCAGGGAGATCCGCAGCAGAAACGCAGATCCGCATCCCGTGAAGGGCGTTTCGCCGGATGGGAGGACCTGCTGTCATCTAAAGATTCTGCCGGCAAAGAACCGGAAACAGCAGCCGACCATGATAAACCAGGGCCTGCTGCCCGGCCGGAGCCTGGTTTTCAGAGGCATAGAAGCCGGACCCTGATCGAATCGCGCAGCAGAGAAGGCTGGACCCCGGAGGCAAGGATGGGAAAAACCCAAAGGCCGATCCCTGCGCCTCCGCTCGCGGGGATGGCGGGTGACGTCCGCAGGAAAGCCAGGTCTCTGCAGATTTCAAAAAAAGAGCTGCGCAAAGCGGTTATCTGGTACGAGGTTCTCGGTCCGCCCATGTCCCTGCGGGACCCTGAAAGGGAGATGTGGTTGTGATTCAGGGGGTATTTAACCCTTGAAAGCAATGCTAAAATCAGATATGGAAGTTGTTTTGAAATATTTTTCCCCGGAACCTGAGGTGAAAGTATAAATTAGGACAATTCAGACAATTATCAGGAAAGCGCCATGACAGAAAATCAAGTGACCATTAACGGAAACCGGTTTTCCTTCGAGCCCGGTGAGACCATCCTGGATGTGGCCCGCAGAAACAGTATTGACATTCCCACCCTGTGTCACCTTAAAGGAGCCGCCCCCACCGGTGCATGCAGGGTATGCGTGGTGGAGGTGGAAAATGCCAGAAACCTGCTTCCTGCCTGCGCCACGCCGGCCCAGGCGGGCATGGTGATTCATACGGAATCGCCGGCGGTTGTAACTTCAAGGAAAATGACCATCGAGCTTCTGCTGGCCTCTGGAAATCATAACTGCGCAGTTCGGGAATCAGACGACACCGGCAGTTTTTCGGATTTTCAGCTCCGCGTGCAGCAATACGATCACAGCGACCGGCTTTGCCCGGTATGGGGAGACTGCAGGCTTCAGGACCTGGCCTACAGGTATCAGGTATCAGGTCGGGCTTTTCCGGCAACAGAAGTCAAGTACCCCCTGGAAACCGTCAATCCCTTTATTGTCCGCGATTTTTCAAGGTGCATACTGTGCGGGCGGTGCGTTCAGGCCTGTAATGAAGTCCAGGTCAACAATGCCATAAACTTCGGTTATCGCGGCAAGGACAGCAAGATAGTTGCAGCCGGGGACCGGCCCTTAAAGGATTCGGACTGCGTGTTCTGCGGCGAATGCGTACAGGCCTGCCCGGTTGGCGCGCTGGTGGAAAAGGACGCCAAATACAGGTGGCGGCCCTGGGAGGAGGAGAAAGTCCGCACAACCTGCAGTTACTGCGGGGTGGGCTGCCAGATAGAGCTGCACGTAAAAGACGATAAGGTGGTAAAGGTGACCGGCGCGGAAGGCGTGGCCCCGAATTACGGCAGCCTTTGCGTTAAGGGGAGGTTCGGATTCAAATTTATAAATTCGCCCGAGCGCCTGACCAGCCCGATGATTAAGGAAAACGGCGAGTTCCGCAGGGCCGAGTGGGATGAGGCCCTGGATCTGGTGGCCAGGCGCTTATCTGAAATAAAAGACACCTACGACCCGGACAGCCTTGGAGTGCTGACCTCGGCAAGGATAACCAACGAGGACAACTACATTGCCCAGAAATTCACCAGGGCGGTATTAAAGACAAACAACATAGATCACTGCGCCCGTCTCTGACATTCCTCTACCGTGGCCGGTCTGGCCGCAGCGTTTGGAAGCGGGGCGATGACCAACACCATCGCAGATGTGGAGCAGGCAGATGTTATCCTGGTAACCGGTTCAAACACAACTGAAAACCACCCTGTGATATCTTCGTTTGTCAAGCGGGCGGTGTCATTTAAAGGCACCAAGCTGATTCTTGTGGATCCCAGGCGTATAAAGCTTGCCGATTTCGCGGATAAATGGCTGAGACCGAATCCCGGCACTGATGTTGCCTGGATAAACAGCCTGATCCACGTGATCATCAAGGAGGAGTTATACGACAAGGAGTTTGTGGAAGACCGGACCCAGGGGTTTGAAGCCCTTAAGGAAATGGTGGAAAAATTTAGCCCGGATTATGTCTCCGGGATTACCGGGATCCCGGCCGCACATATCATCGAGGCGGCCCGGCTGTATGCCGGCGCGGAAAAGGCAGCGATTTTATACTGCATGGGCATAACACAGCACGTCTCCGGCACAGACAATGTCAAGTCCCTGGCAAACCTGGCCATGATATGCGGCAACCTGGGCATGCCCGGAACAGGGGTTAACCCGCTGCGGGGACAGAATAATGTTCAGGGCGCATGCGACATGGGCGGCCTGCCCAATGTGTTTACCGCCTATCAGAAAGTCACGGACGACGATATTGTAAAGAAGATTGAAAAATCCTGGAACGTTTCAGGGCTTTCAAATAAACCCGGTCTGCCTGTAACAGAGATGATCCCCGCAGCCCATTCCGGCGATATTAAAGCGCTTTACATCATAGGGGAAAATCCGCTGGTCTCTGATCCTGACTTAAACCACGTGGAAGAAAGCCTGGATAATTTCGATTTTATGGTTGTGCAGGACATCTTTATGACCGAGACCGCTCAAAAGGCTGACGTGGTGCTCCCAAGCTTCTGTTTTGCCGAAAAGGACGGAACCTTTACCAACACAGAGCGCAGGGTGCAGCGGGTCAGAAAGGCGGTTACCGCCCCCGGGGCGGCCAGGGACGACTGGAGGATAATTGCAGGTATATCCCGCCGCATGGGCTTTGCCATGGAATATGCCAATGCGTCCGAAATTTTTGACGAACTGACCCTGGTTACTCCTTCTTATGCGGGGATAACCTATGAGCGCATAGAAGAAGAAGGCCTGCACTGGCCGTGTCCGACCGCCGATCATCCGGGAACGCCTGTTCTGCACTCCCGGGGGTTTCCCATCGGCAAGGGTGTTTTGCATGCAATAGACTATATTCCGCCCGCAGAGCAGGTCGATGATGAATACCCGCTTTACCTTACCACCGGCAGGGTGCTTTACCAGTATCACACCAGAAGCATGACAGGCCGGACAGACGGGCTAAACGAGCGCGCTCCTGAAAGCTTTGTTGAAATTTCACCTGCCGATGCTGAAAAATACGGGTTAAAAGACGGAGACAGGGTGAGAATCGCTTCCAGGCGTGGCGAGATTGTGGCCAGGATGACGGTTTCTGAAAAAGCGGTTGACGGTACGGTATTTATACCGTTTCATTATGCTGAAGCAGCGGCAAACCGCCTGACCAATTCGGCCCTGGACCCGGTCTCCAAAATTCCGGAATACAAGGTGTGTGCTGTTAAGCTTTCGAGTGCGGCATAATCAATTTACCACTTATTTATTATTTCGTGGCCGCGCTGCCTGGCTATTTCATCCTGCAATTCCTGGAACTGGGTGCCTACCGAGGTCATTGTGTACTGCATTACCGTGAATCCGATCTCCGGCTGGTTTTCAAAAAGTTTTTCCAGGTCTGCTTTATTGAATTTGAGCAGTCTGCAGCGCCTGGAGGCGCAGTAGCCTGATAACCGGTATTTGTAAGGGGGGACAAAGCAGGTCCACCCGAATGCCTGTGCCGCTGAAACAAAGGCTACGCAATCGCGTCTTTCATGCTGTACTTTCTGTACTTTGCTGCCGACGGGCCCACAGCGAAGTTCAACTTCCCCGTCTGTAACAATCCACAGGTGCTCGGCGGGATTTCCCTGTTTGAAGATGCATTCGCCCTTTTTGTATTCCGCGGATTCGGCGACATTCCCGATTTCGGCCAGTTGCCGGTCGCTCAGATCCTTAAACATTTCCACCCGGTCCATAAATTCCAGGCTGATCATAACGGACTCCCTGTTTCCGCCCTGGCCTGCAGGTGCTCGAAACGGTTTCCAACCACGCGGATCATGGCCGAGAGCACCCTGTAGCCAAGCTCCGGATTGTTCTTAAGGTGTTCCAGGAAATCCTCGCCGTTTATCCGTATTACCTCGCAGGCATCTGAGGCGCAGTAGGCTGAAAGTTTATACCTGTATGGCGGAACAAGGCTGGACCAGCCGAGTATCCCGGTTGCCGAAAGGGTTGATACAGTCTGGGCTTCGGTGGTGTCTTTTGCCGGCAGTTCAAATCGAAGGTCAATTTCGCCTGATGCAACAATACGGAGACTGTCGGCGCTCTCGCCTTCCCTGAAAAGGCGCTGATCTTTTTCCAGTTTCTCAATGGTGCCAAATTCTGCGATCCGTCCGATTTCCTCGTCCCTAAGAGAACGGAATGGCACTGTTTTTTTGAGTATGGAAGCAAGCCTGTCCTTGCCTGTCATTGCCCCTCCCGGGCCGGTTCGGATTCGGGCTCAGCGGCGGGGACCTCGACGGTATCTTCATGCTGAACCTCGCCGTTTATCACGTGGCGTTGAAATATCCGGCGTGCTTTTTCCGCGTCAACCTCCCGGTAGACAACGGGTTGGCCGCCCATGATATCAACCGTGATATTGGGTTCTGTTTCGCATATGCCAAGGCAGTCGCCTGCAAAAATGTGAATGTCTTGCCTGCCCGCTTTTTTGATTTCTTCAAGCAGTGCCTTCATGACGTCCCTTGCGCCGGCCTCCAGGCCGCAGTCTCCGATATGCACGGTAATGCGGGCGGTAGACTCCTGCCTGCGAAGTGCGATTCTGCCCCGGGTTTTTTCTTTTATCTTCTGCAGATCTTCCACGGTAATCCTGCCCATTTCCTGGTTTCCCCCGATATTAGTTATTCTTAAATATAATCATCAATTATCCACTTTACCAGATTGCTCCTTTTTAATCATATAAAGGGCCGGGTGTCAATCAGACTATGGCAGAAAGCAGAATTTCCGGGGAGCCATTGCGGCCGAAAAGATTTGCCCCGCCTTGTCGGCATCCATGATATCTGGCTGCAGTTTTTGCGGGAAGGAAGCCCTGCAAAAAGATCAACCCGGCTCCCGGAAATTCCTACACAGCGGCCCTGCGGGGCGGTTTGTTCACTGCTGACCGTCTTCGGGATTCGGCCGGGCAGAATCTCATCCGAAGCCGCTCAATGCAGATGCACAAACC
>JAIPDS010000054.1 GCA_021737565.1 Desulfobacteraceae bacterium
CCTTCGCTAAAATTTCAAAAACTCGGCCTATCGGCCTCAAACAGTTTGAAATTTTTACGCTCCGGCATTTGCTGAAATTTTCCCGAAAACGCTCAATGTCGCTTCAAAAACTGCCCCCGACTTTGGGCTTCCTTGGAAGCTTCTTACGTTGACATAATATGATCCCATTTATTCCACCCCCTCGGGCATGGGCAAAACCGGTTCCCCGCCGAGCACGTAGCCACCGTCAAGACGCAGCACGGAACCTGTCATATACGGGGCGTGCTCGAGTATAAACATGACCGCGCTCACAGCGTCATCAAGGCGACCGATACGCCCAAGCGGAATATGATCCAGCAGGGCCTGTCTCTGCTCTTCTGAAAGCAGCCTCCAACCCCGGGTGCCTTTTGCATGCCTGGTCTCAAAAATCCCCAGCATCAGCTCGTTTACTCTTACCTCCGGGGCACCTATCCGCGCCCAGGTTTCGGTCAAAAGCGATATTCCGCGGTTTGCGGCGGAATAACCCTCGTTGAAAATAAGACTTGCCGGCCCCGAGCGTCCTACCAGGCCTGCAATGGATGAAAAATTAATCACGCAGCCCTCCCCGCTTTGCTTAAGATGCGGCAGGGCGGCTTCAAACACACACTGCTTGGCCCGCAGGGTGGTGGCTGTTTCAAGATCCCACTGACACCTTGTATAAGAACCGTGAACAACCGGCCAGCCTCCCCGCTCTATATTGTTGATCAGGATATCAATTCCTCCGAACCGCCCGGCCGCTCTGTTCACAAACGGGGCCACGGCATCGGTTTCCAGAAGGTTGACCCTCTCTATCATGTGATCCGTACCCGTGGCGGCAAAATCGCTACGCATTTTCTCCAGGTGCTCTTCCCAGTCGTAATAGGTCAGAGCCAAACTCACCCCGCGCCGGGCCAGGGCCAGGCCCACGGCCTTGCCAATGCCCTTTATTCCGCCCAGCACTATGGCGGTTTTTCCGTTTAATTCCATGATGTTCCCGCTTTTTCTGCTTTATGCCTTAGCAGGCATGCCGCGTATTTGACCGCAAACCTGACAAGTGATTCATCATTGCCGGCATCTGCTTTATCAGGGCAAAGCCCCAGATTTTCACATTCTTCGCCCGTCGTACCGGCAAGATCCCTTATGAAGGAATCAATATCATAAAGAGCAAAAAAAAGCCTTTCCGCGGTTTCCTTGTCAAGAGGGCCCGGCAACCGGCTCTGCTTGGCGGAAATCACCTCTATTAATGCATCGTTTAATTCATTATAGCACTCAAGCCCCTGCTCTGCAATCCACTGCAAGGGGGTTACCGCGCGGGATTGCTCAAAGCCCCGGCAATGCTCCTCGCATATGAGCGCGTAGGATTCATCAATACGAGCGTCTTGTCTGGATCGTTTGAGCATGCGCGCCAGGGGGTACATGCGGCATGAAGAAGGCCGGTTATCATACACCCGGCAACCCTGGCAAGATACAAACGGACATTTTCCACCGTCCTCGGCGGGCCTGAGGGTCACCACCGGCAACCCGGTTTCAGGGCCGGTGTGGCTTAAGGTCCATTTATTTAAAAATTCCCGGGTCCCGGTTTTCATGTGCCTTGCAAGCCGCAATACATCATACGGCATGAGAAACTGGTTCAGATCCCTGCAGCATTCATTGAAACAAGGGACATGAGGTCCGCAAGAAAAATTGAATGGTTCGTGTTTTCCTATGGGCCTCACGACGCTGTCTGTATACTTCATTTGCCGCTCCTGGTCAAAATTAATTGCCCAACCATATTCATTTTCCACGGCCGAATCAATGGATTTTTCCTGAAAAAGCGGGTATGGCTTCGATTTTCCCTTGCATCTTCAAACAGATATGATATAGATTCTTGCTTAATTGCGAAGATAAAATAACAGGCAATTTGCTTTACAGTTTCCAAGGAGGTGCCAAATAGCAAAAACAAAAAGCAACGAGAAACGGGTAAAAATCAACAGTGAAATTCAGGCTTCGGAGGTGCGTGTAATTGATCCTGACGGCAACCAGCTCGGGGTAATCCCCTTTAATACGGCTCTTTCAAAGGCCGAAGACCACGGTCTGGATTTGGTGGAGGTTTCTCCGAATGCAGCGCCGCCGGTTTGCAAGATAATGGATTACGGGCGCTTCCGTTACCAGCAGGACAAAAAACAGCAGGAGGCCAGGAAAAAACAGGCTTCAATCCAGGTTAAAGAGATAAAGGTCCGCCCCAAAACCGACACCCACGACCTGGAAATCAAGCTCGGTCATATCAGAAAATTCATCAGCAAAAAAAACAAAGTGAAAGTCACCCTGATGTTTCGGGGGCGGGAAATCACGATGACCGACAGGGGCAGGGAGGTCCTGGAGCACATAGCCGAAAATGCAAGCGAATTCGCCACGGTGGAGCAGCCCCCGAAAATGGAAGGACGCACAATGAGCATGGTTCTGGGCCCGAAATAATCCAGGGATCTGCCTGTTAAAAGCACGCCTTACCCGCAAAAAGCGGGTAGGATTAAATCCCCGTACAAGACCGCCGGGCAAAACAACATCCGGGCGCGGGAATGTGTTTTCCCGCGCTTTGTATTTTTTTATTGACGATTTTTAAAAGTTAGTGCATGTTTTTTTGTTTAATAAAATTTATGTTTTGTATCCGGGTTTTGTATGTCCGGGTTTTGTAATAATTTAGTATGCTTAATTTAATCTAAGGAAGAGAGATCATCATGCCCAAGATTAAAACAAACCGTGCAGCCGCCAAAAGATTTAAAAAAACGGGTACGGGCAAATTCATGTTTGCCAAATCCCATGCCAGCCATATCCTGACCAAGAAAACCAGAAAGCGCAAACGCGCCCTTAGAAAACAGCAGGTTATGGACAACACCAATACAAAAGCCGTCAGGCGGATGCTGCCGTACGGATAAAAGAGGCAAAGACGAAAAGGAGTATCATAATGCGAGTCAAAAGGGGATATAAAGCCAGACGGCGCAGGAAAAAGATATTGACGCTGGCCAGGGGTCAGCAGGGAGGACGCAGCGGGCTCTACCGAACAGCCGCAGACTCGGTGGACAAGGCCCTGATGTATGCCTACAGGGACCGCAGGGTCAAAAAAAGACAGTTCAGGCGGCTGTGGATAACCCGGATTAATGCTGCGGCCAGGATGAACAACCTGTCCTACAGCAAATTTATCAGCGGATTAAAACGTGCCGATATAGAGCTTGACAGGAAGATCCTTGCGGAACTGGCCGTATCAGACCCTTATGCATTCTCAAGACTTGCGGAAAAAGCCTCCGCAAATCTGTAGCCGGGCAATCCGGGACATCTGCGCCCTTTTGTTTACCAGGAGACAAAACCCCATCCGCGATCGGTTGATGAAACGTGAGCCAGGACATTGAACAAATTCGCCAACAGGCACTCTCTGAACTGAAACAGGCAGAAGATGCCGAATCGATAAGGGATCTCTCGGTCCGCTATCTTGGCCGCAAGGGCCGGGTAACCAGGTTTCTGCGCAACATTTCCGAACTGCCGGAAGACCGGCGCCCTGCTGCCGGCAAAAGGGCGAACGAGGTAAAAAAGGAACTCGAATCAGCCTTCAATGACGCCCTTGCCAGGCTTTCTGAAAAACAGGAAGAAAAAGGAGCCATAGACGTATCTCTTCCGGGCAGACCGGCCCCTGTAGGTACTCTGCATCCCGTCACCCGCATTACCCGAATGATCGCAAAAATATTTGAACGCATGGGCTTCGGCATAGCGGAAGGGCCTGAGGTGGAAACCGATTATTACAATTTCGAGGCCTTAAACATACCCAAAAATCACCCGGCAAGAGACATGCAGGACACTTTCTACGTGTCTGAGAATGTGGTTTTGCGCACCCATACATCCCCCATACAAGTGCGCTACATGGAGACCCATCAACCCCCGGTCCGCATAATTGCGCCGGGCAAGGTATACAGATGCGACTCCGATCTTACCCACACCCCCATGTTTCACCAGGTGGAAGGACTGCTGGTGGATGAAAAGGTCTCCTTTGGTGATCTGAAAGGAACCCTGACAGCCTTAGTCCACCAGATCTTTGATCCGCAGACAAGCCTGCGCTTCAGGCCTAGCTTCTTTCCTTTCACGGAGCCGAGCGCGGAAGTTGATATCCAGTGCGTTATATGCAGGGGCGCCGGCTGCAAGGTATGCTCTGATACGGGCTGGCTGGAAGTTCTGGGCTGCGGAATGGTGCATCCCGCGGTATTTGAAAACGTGGGCTACGATACTGACAGATATTCCGGATTCGCCTTTGGCATGGGGGTGGAACGCATTGCCATGCTCAAATACGGCATAAACGACATACGCATGTTTTTTGAAAACGACATACGTTTCCTGAGGCAATTTTAAAATGAAGGTCAGCCTGAACTGGTTGCGGCAATATGTGGATATTGACGTCACTGCATCAGAGATCGCGGATCTGCTGACAATGGCGGGACTCGAGGTCGAAGCGGTTATCGACCCTTACGAACACCTGTCCCAGGTGGTTGTGGGCCGCATTACTGAAATCTTTCCCCATCCGAATGCGGACAATCTTTTCTGCTGCAAAGTGGATAACGGCTCGGGTTCCCTGGAAATAGTATGCGGCGCCCCCAACGCGGAAACGGGCATGAATGCACCGTGTGCTCCCGCAGGCACGGTTCTGCCCTCCGGAACCGAAATAAAAAGGGCCAAAATCCGTGGACATATCTCGGAGGGCATGCTTTGCAGCGAAGCCGAACTGGGAATCGGCGAAGACGCCTCGGGTCTTATGAAACTCGATAACAACGCCGCACCCGGCACCCCGGTCAAAAAAGCCCTGGGTATAGAAGACACGGTACTTGAAATCGGGCTTACCCCCAACCGTCCGGACTGCCTCTGCCACATGGGCGTGGCCAGGGAAGTAGCAGCCCTTCGGGGCAAAAAACTGATGCCGCCCGAACTGCCGAAGGCCACACCATCGGGAAAAGCCTCAAAGCTTACTTCGATCACAATTAAGAATCCCGACTTCTGCCCGAGATATTCGGCACAGCTCGTCTTTGACATAAAAACGGCTCCTTCGCCTGACTGGCTTAAACACCGGCTGCGGGCAGTCGGGTTAAAACCCATCAACAACATAGTTGACATAACCAATTATGTAATGATGGAAACCGGGCAGCCCCTGCACGCCTTTGATTTTGACAGGCTGGCCGGACACCGGATCGTGGTGCGAACCCCCGGGGAACAAGAAGATACTTTTATCACCCTGGACGGCAAAGCAAGAGAGCTTGATCCTGAAACACTGCTTATATGCGACGGTGAAAAACCGGTGGCGATCGCGGGGGTAATGGGCGGAGAAAATTCTGAAATCATGGAGTCCACAACCAGGGTGCTCATTGAAAGCGCCTGTTTTGATCCGGTTTCCATCCGCAAAACAGCAAAGCGTCTGGGGGCCTCCACAGAGGCTTCATACCGCTTTGAACGCGGCGTTGATCCCGAGGGTGCGGTTTATGCGATGAACCGGGCCGCACACTTAATGGCCGAACTTGCAGGCGGGACGATCATAGAAGGGGTAATAGATGAAAACCCGCGGCCGCACACCAAAAAATCCATTCTCCTAAGCACTGAAAAAACAAACCGCCACCTGGGAACCGGCCTGGAAGCAGAAGAAATCGCCAGGTACCTTGAATCAATAGAATTTTCGGTAAACCGCCCGGACCCCGGGCTGCTTGAGGCAACCCCCCCGTCATTCAGGGTGGATGTAACCCGTCCCGAAGACCTGATGGAGGAAGTTGCAAGGCTATGGGGCTATAACCGCATTTCCACCACATTTCCCGAAATTACCGCCCAGGCTGAACCACCCGGGAAAAATCTTGAGACAAGGGAACAGGTCCGGGATCTAATGGCCGGATTCGGGTTTAACGAAGCTGTCAGCTACAGCTTTACAACCGCCGGGGCTGCTGACCTGCTGGAGCTTTGCCCCGGCGATCCGCGAAGAAACGTAATAGAGCTCGTAAACCCCCTGTCTGAAGAACAGGCAATTATGCGCACAACGTTTTTGCCCGGACTTCTGGAAGCCGTCCGGAAAAATATTTTCCGCCAGGAAAGAAACCTGAAGCTTTTTGAAATAGGCAAGACTTTTTATAAAGCCCAGGGCAGGGAGCTTCCCCATGAAGTGGAAATGCTTGCCGCACTGTGGACCGGTCTTAGAGGGCCGGTTACATGGCATGCCAGGCCGGAAGCCTGCGATTTCTACGATATAAAGGGAGTTGCCGAATCACTGCTGGCAGGGCTCGGTATAGAAAACACCGCGGTCACCGGGATGCCGGATTCCGCTTGCAGTTACACCCAGCCCGGCAGGACCGCACAGATACGTCTGAAGGATACTTTTCTCGGGCTTATCGGAGAAGTAAAACCCTCGGTTCTAAAACGTTTCGACATCAGGCAACCGGTGTTTGTTTTTGAAATCCACATCGAAGCACTGATTTCCTGTTTGCCCGGTGTACCGGAATTTCGGCCGATCCCCAAATTTCCGGCCGTGGCCAGGGATGTCACACTCATAGTAGACAGCACTATAGAAGCAGGTCAGATCACGGACCACGTAAAAGCGGCTGACACCGATCTCATAGAAGACGTCTTTATGTTTGACGTTTACACCGGAGAACCCGTTGCCAAGAACAAAAAAAGCGTTTCTTTGCGGATAGTCTATCGTTCTTACGCCCGGACCCTGGAGGATGCCGAAGTAAACGAACTCCACCAAAGAATAACCGACAGCCTGCTTTCCGCCTTTGACGCAACGCTTCCTGCATGAAATATCTTATGCGCCCTGAGGAGGCATCACGGGGTTTCCGGTACTTCCGATACAAATGGCTTTCATAGGAGGCGTGCCCATGTCTTCCGGTGAACAAATACCGGATAAGCTCTACTTCAGGATCGGAGAAGTGACGAAAATCACCGGGCTTGCAGCCTACGTGCTTCGATTCTGGGAATCGGAATTTCCCGCAATCAGCCCCGGGCGCACCGAATCCGGTCAGCGCCTTTACCGCAGATCAGATATTGAAAACATACTTAAAATAAAGCACCTGCTCTATGACAAAAAATTCACCATCGAAGGCGCCAAAAAACACTTAAAACAACAGGCAAAACAGGCGCCCCGCCCCGTTAGTTCCCATAAACTGCTCCGGGAAATCAGAGAGGAACTAAAAAACATCCGCACAATTATTGACGAATAACCCCCCTATAGACGAATACTGCCCACGCTGAATTATTATTTCAGTTTTTTAAAACGGCATGATTTTTGATATTGACAAGATTTAATTTTTTACCTATTTTAAGCGATGACACAGGGCGGGCATAGCTCAGCTGGTAGAGTACAAGCTTCCCAAGCTTGGTGTCGCGAGTTCGAATCTCGTTGCCCGCTCCATGATTTATCCGTCTCGGTTGCCCGGCGGGGATAAGGCAGGCCGACGGAAACAGAGCAGACTTGAATGAAACGCTGGTAAAGCTGATCAAACGGGCAATTTGCCCGTTTTTTATTTCTATTTTTAAAGAGATATGAAAAATTACAAAAAAAAACAAAGCCGCCAAACACCGAAAGAAAAAACCGGGGCTCCCGTAGTTCGCGAAGATGTAATCCTGCTGGCATGGGAGCTTGCCGGGCCGGTGTGCGCTGCCGAAGGAATGGAACTGATCCACGTGGACTACCAGCGTGAACCCGGTGGATGGATTCTGCGCCTTTATATTGAAAAACCCGGGGGAGTCGGCATAGAGGACTGCACGGTGATCTCCCGGCAGATAAACGATCTTTTAGACATCAAGCTGGACAACGATTTTCCCTACACCCTGGAAGTTTCATCTCCGGGCCCGGAAAGGCCCCTGTCGAAAAAAACCGACTTTAAACGATTTGCCGGCCGCAGCGTCCGGATACGAACCAGGGCTGCGCTGGGGGGACAGAAAAATTTCAAGGGCGTGCTTGCAGGCATTGACGAAAATGAAATGATACAGGTCAGACTTGAACGTGAAACCATTGAAATTCCTTACCGGGATATCACCAAGGCCAGACTGGTCAATTATCACGGAGACGAAATATGCTGATCACAGATATGAAACGCGTCATAGAACAGGTCAGCCGGGACAAGGGCATAGACTTCTACGTACTTGTAAAAACGCTTGAAGAAGCCCTGCGTTCCGCGGTCAGAAAAAAGTTCGGCAATAAAATCGACATAGAAATCCAGTATAACGAGGAAACCGGAGAACTGGAAGTCTTCCAGTTTAAAAACGTGGTGGAGGATGTCGCAGATCCCGACTTTGAAATCAGCCTGGAAGAAGGCAGAAAACTCGATCCTGAATGCGAGGTAGGCGACAGCCTGGGAACCAAGATGGATACAACCACCTTTGGCAGAATTGCCGCCCAGTCGGCCAAACAGGTTATCATCCAGAAGCTCAAGGCCGCGGAACGAAGCGTTGTATATGAAAACTTTATCAACCGCAAGGGCGAGATCATAAACGGCATAGTCCAGAGGGTGAGCAGAAACGAAATAATCGTTAATCTCGGTCAGGCCGAAGCAGTGCTGCCGCGACGCGAACAGATTCCAAACGAGACATACCGGCGCGGAGACCGCATCAGGGCATATATTCTTAAGGTTCATGATGAAAGCCGCGGTCCCCAGATTGTTTTATCGCGCACTCATCCCGAATTTCTCATCAACCTGTTTAAAACCGAGGTCCCTGAAATCAATGAAGGCATGGTATCCATTGTAAACGCCGCACGGGAGGCCGGCAGCCGCGGTAAAATCGCTGTAAAATCTAATGATCCGGACATCGATCCTGTCGGGGCATGCGTGGGAATAAAGGGCAGCCGCGTTCAAAGCGTGGTCCAGGAATTAAAGGGCGAAAAGATCGACATTATTCCCTGGCATATTGATCCGGCAAAATTTGTATGCAACGCTCTGGCACCGGCCGAAATCTCCAGGGTAATAATCGACGAGGTCAACCATGCCATGGAAGTTGTTGTGCCTGATGACTCCCTGTCTATTGCAATCGGCAAGCAGGGCCAGAACGTAAGGCTGGCCTCCAGGCTCACGGGATGGCATCTTGATGTAATAAGCGAAACCCGCTATAATGAAGGATTGCGCTCCGGATTCGACTCGCTGATGAGCCTTGCGGACATGGACGAATCAATTGCAAACCTGCTGTTTGGCAAGGGATATTTTTCAGCCGAGGACTTAAGTAAAGCTTCTGCCGAGGACCTGGCCCAGGAGATAGGGATATCCGAGGATAAGGCCCGGGAACTAATAGATGAGGCCGCCGATTTTCGTGAGCCGGAAAATGCCCCGGAACCCCTGGACCCGGAATTTTCTGCAGACCCGGCAGAAGCGGCGCATGAAGATGAAATCGCAAACAATACCGAGCCCGACAACCCGGAGGATTTAAATAAAAGCTGATTGCGCAGCATTCAGGTATCGGAGTCTGTTCAGCCGTCCGCAGCAGCGGCGCCCGAAGATATCGCAAAAAGCATCTTGAACAGTCAAGGGGGATGGATGGCAAAACGCAGAGTATTTGAGCTCGCCAGAGAGCTTAACATGACAAACAAGGAACTGCTGGATAAAATGCGGGAATTAAATATAGACGTATCCAGCCATCTCGGCTCTCTGGAAGACGATACTGTCAACCAAATCAAAAATGAGATCTTTGGCCGGGAAAAAAAGGCCGAGGTCGAGGATACCCGGGTGCGGCCCAACGTGATACGCCGGCGCAGGAAGGCTGCGACCGAAACGCCGGCCGAAGCCGAAAAAGAGCTGCAAAAGGCCGAGGAAGAGGCGGAAACCGAACCTGAAAAAGAGCCCGCCGGAATCCGGGCCAAGGAAACCGAAGCCAAAGCCGAAACAACCGCGCAAGAAACTGCTGAAACCGCTCCTGAATTTGAAGAAGAAAAGCAAAAACAGACGCCATCCAAAACCGAAGAGCCCGCGCCGGTAAGTACAAAGACTGAAAAAGACTCGGCCTTATCCGGGGAAAAAGCTGCGGAAGTCAAGCAAAAACCGGCTGAAAAAGAAACAAAAGATAAAAAGAAGCCGTCAAAAAAGAAACCGGAAGAAAAAGAAGCAGAACCCTCTAAAAAAGAAGAGAAAAAACCGGAAAAACCCAAAAAGCCCAAAAAAAAGAAGGACAAAAAAGGGGGGGCGGCAAAGATTATCCGGCTGCCGGAGGCCGAAACACCGCCCGAGCCGGAAAAACTTGAAAAACCGGAAGAAATTCAAATTCCCCGGCAAGAAGCTCCCTCTGAACCTGCGGAACCGGAATTTCCAAAAGAAGAACCGGCAAAACCCCGGGCAAAAAAGAAAAAGCGCGCTGAAGCCGAGACAGTTGAGGAGGAAGCGGAAAGGGCGAAAAAACCGGCAAAAAAGAAAGCCGCGTTCAAGCGCAAGGAGGTTGTTGAAGGCGACGCCCTGTATGACAACCGCTTCGGCAGGGCCAAAAAAGGCAAAAAGAAGGGAAAACCCGCAAAACAGGCGCCCGAGCAAAAGCCCCAGGCTACCACGCCCAAGGCAATAAAACGCCGCATCAAAATCGATGACACGGTGGTTCTCTCGGATCTTGCCAAGCGGATGGGGATCAAGGGCAACGATCTGATAAAGCGCCTGATGGAAATGGGAATGATGGTAACGCTTAATCAAAGCGTTGATTTTGAAACAGCGGAACTGCTGGCATCCGAATACAACTTTGAAGTTGAAAAGGCCTCTTTTGAAGAAGAAACCATCATTCATACCGATCAGGACTCGCCTGAGCAACTCGAGTTCCGTCCGCCGGTTGTAACCATCATGGGGCACGTGGACCACGGGAAAACCTCTCTTCTCGACGTGATCAGGCATTCGAAAATCACGGCCCGGGAGGCCGGCGGCATCACCCAGCACATCGGCGCATACCAGGTGCCTTACGAAAACGGAGATATTATATTCCTTGATACTCCCGGGCATGAGGCGTTTACCGCCATGAGGGCAAGGGGGGCCAGGGTCACGGACCTTGTGATACTGGTGGTGGCCGCAGACGACGGTGTCATGCCCCAGACCATAGAAGCCATAGACCATTCAAGGGCGGCCGGTGTTCCGATCATTGTGGCGATAAACAAAATCGACAAGTCCGGGGCCGAACCCGACCGGATCAAAAGGGAACTGTCAGAAAAAGGGCTTGTGCCGGAGGAATGGGGAGGCGATACCATATGCGTTCCTGTGTCGGCCAAACAGGAATCCGGTATTGACGAACTGCTGGAAATGGTACTGCTGCAAGCCGAAGTCCTTGAATTAAAGGCCAATCCCAACAAACCGGCCCGGGGATTCATTATAGAATCAAGACTGGAAAGCGGCCGCGGCCCGGTCGCCACTGTACTTATCAACGAAGGCACGCTTCACACGGGAGAACCGGTGGTATCAGGGGTTCACTACGGAAAAATCAGGGCAATGTTCGATGATCTGGGCAGACCCGTAAAAGAGGCCGGGCCTTCTTATCCGGTGGAAATCATCGGCCTCTCGGGCGTTCCAATGGCCGGCGACGAGTTAATAGCAGTTGCCGAGGAAAAGGATGCCAGGCAGGTAAGCGAACACCGGCAGGAAAAACAGCGCACACGGGAACTGGGCAAAACAACCCGCATGAGCCTGGAAAGCCTTTATGAAAAGATGAAGGAAGGCGAGGTCAAGGATCTGAACCTGATCATAAAGGCCGATGTGCAGGGCTCAATAGAAGCCCTTAAGGATTCTTTGACCAGGCTGTCCACAGACGAAGTAAAAATCAACGTAGTTCATTCGGCAACAGGGACTATACACGAGTCTGACATCTCGCTTGCCGCGGTATCAAACGCCATTATTCTGGGCTTTAACGTCAGACCGGCAGCAAAGGTAACGCGGCTGGCAGAAGAGGAAAATGTCGACATCAAATATTATAACGTAATATACGATGCCATAAAGGATATAAAGGATGCCATGACCGGCCTGATGGCCCCGCGCTATGAAGAGCGGGTACTGGGCAGAGCCGAAATCAGGCAGGTATTCAATGTTCCTGGCATGGGAGCGGTTGCAGGCTGCATGGTACTTGAAGGCAAAATCCAGCGTGGGCAGGCAATCCGGCTTATCCGGGAGGGCATAGTGATTCATGAAGGAAAGATATCGTCATTGAAACGTTTCAAAGATGACGTAAAGGAAGTCAGCCATAACTATGAATGCGGAATAGGCATAGAAAAGTTCAACGACCTCAAGATCGGCGACATTATCGAATGTTACTGGCTGGAAGAGATCAAACCCGTGATTGAATAACCCGTATTATGGTAATAGGATTCGGCACCGTCACCTTCCGCCTCAATGACTGCCACGGGCTGAAGGAAAAAAGGAAAATAATCAGATCGCTTATCTCCAGAAGCAGAAACGGGTTCAATGCCGCCATTGCAGAGGTGGACTTCAATGATATACACCAGCGGGCCAAGATCGGATTCGCCCTTGTCGGCAATGATCGCCGGACGATAAACTCACAGATTGACAAGCTGCATGAATTTATTTATAAAACTGCGCTTGCTGAAATCATAGAAACCGAAACGGAGATTCTAAATATATGAAACCATACGGCCGCGCGGAAAGGGTCGGGGGTCTGATCCAGCAGGTACTTTCCGAAATACTGAACAAATCAATAAAAGATCCAAGGCTCCGGTCTGTCTCAATAACCGGAGTTAAGATGAGCGCCGACCTTAAGCTGGCAAAAATATATTTTGTAACTTCCGGGCATTTTTCAACCAGGCAAGAGGCTTCAGCGGGTTTCGCCAAAGCCCGCGGCTATATAAGACATAGCCTTGCCGAAGAGCTGGAGCTGCGGTATATGCCGGAACTCAAATTTTTCTACGACGAGTCCATAGAATACGCAGACCGCATCAACGGGGTGATAAAGCGTTTGCATGAGGAAAATGTATCGGATTATCCAACAACTGAAGAACAGTAAAAAAATACTGCTGGCAACCCATATTCACCCTGACGGCGACGCCATAGGCTCCCTGCTCTCCATGGGTCTGGCACTGGAGGAGATTAAAAAAAAAGTCCAGCTCTACAATGAAAGCGTACTGCCGGCGGTATACAATTTTTTACCGTCTATCCACCGGATAAAAAATGATCCAGGGGAAGTCGAAGACTACGATATGGCCATAATTCTCGACTGCTCGGATCTGCAGCGCGTAGGCGAGGCCGCCGAAGCCATCAGCCGGATTCCCGTAATTATAAACATTGACCATCACCCAACCAACAGCAGGTTCGGCAGATACCAGTTGATAGACCCAAAGGCTGCTTCCACAACAGTACTGGTCTACCGGCTTATCGAAGCCATGGGCATTCCTGTTACTACGGCGGTGGCATATGCCATTTATACGGGCATCATGGCGGATACCGGATCATTCCGGTTTTCCAATACAAACTCCGAAGCCTTTAAAATATGCCATGAAATGGTCGGCCATGGAGCCGATGCCCATAAGGTGGCCCATCACGTGTATGAAACCATATCGCTTAAAAGGGTCAAACTTTTAAACATGCTCTTTGACACTATTGAAATATCAGAAAACGGCAAGCTGTCGCTCATGACGCTGACCCAGAACATGCTCCACGCCACTGGAACATCCATCATAGACGTGGACGGCCTTATCAACTACGCCAGGCGCATTGAAAACGTAAAAGTCGCGGCTCTGCTGTGCGAACGTGCCGGGGCCAGGAACCCGCGGTCTCCCAACGGCAGTTCATTTCATGTAAGCCTAAGATCCGACGGGTCGGTGGATGTCGCCAATCTTGCAGCCGTATTCGGCGGGGGGGGACACAGAAACGCAGCGGGATTCGATGTTCATGGTCCGCTGCCGGAAGTAAAAAAAAGTTTGTATTCAATTGCAAATCATCTGCTATGAGCAGGGCCCGGCAAATGAGCTATGCCATGGAAAAATCCGAAATCTGCAGAAAAAAGTCCGGAATCGCCCGGGCAGAAGACGGCGTCCTGGTTTTGGATAAACCCCGGGGGAAAACCTCGGCAGACGTGGTAAACCGGGTTAAAAAGCTTGCCGGAATATATAAAGCCGGTCATACCGGGACGCTGGATCCTTTTGCCACAGGGGTGCTAATATGCCCGGTAAACCTCGCCACGCGCCTGTCGCGGTTTTTCCTGCACGGAAACAAAAAATATGCGGCAGTCTTGAAGCTGGGCGTTGAAACAGACACCATGGATTGTACAGGGCAGATTACCGCAACACACACGGTCCCTGAAATAACCGGGCAGGAACTAGAAAACATCACAAGGAAGTTCATGGGAACAATCCGGCAGGTGCCGCCCGCTTATTCGGCTTTGAAGCACAACGGAATACCCCTGTACAAGTATGCCAGGCAGGGAAAGCCGGTGCAGAAGGAGGCCCGGACCGTGGAAATTCACAGTATCCGTATAACCCGGGTGGAGCCGCCCGAAATCGGCATTGAAGTTGCCTGCAGCGGAGGCACGTATATCCGTAGCCTGTGCGCGGATATAGGAAAAGAACTCGGATGCGGGGCCCATGTATGCCGGCTGGTTCGCACTGAAAGCTGCGGCTTTTCCATAGAGGAGGCCGCCGCCTTGACAGAGCTGGAGCAGGCCGCAACTTTGGAGTCGGTAAACCGCTTTATTGTTCCCATGGCCGAAAGCCTTCGCCGAATGCCGGCCTGCACGGCGGATGCGCCCCTGATGGAAAAAATCCGTTTTGGCAGACCGATTTCCGAAAAAGATCTGGACCGGAGCGAGTATGACACGGGGCATAAAAAAAACCAATATATCAAAATAGTTGACCCGGACAACAGGCTGCTGGCGGTCATTGAAAAAAAGAAAGACAAACCGGAATATTCTTATTGTTGTGTTTTTCAATCAAACTGATATTTATGGTATAAAATAAGAAAATCCGGAATCCGAATTTCGGAATCCGAAACGGCTCCGGATTTCCAAATATTAATATTAAATACGCGAGATAACGAGACAGGAGGTAAAAGTGAATCTGGCAACTGAAGACAAACTGGGCACAATTGAAAAGTTCAAGCGGCACGAGGTTGATACGGGCTCGCCGGAGGTGCAGATAGCTCTGCTGACAGACCGCATCGTCAATCTTACAGAGCATCTGAAAACTCACAAGAAAGACCACCATTCCCGGCGCGGATTGCTGCTAATGGTCGGCAGAAGGCGCCGTTTGCTCAACTATCTCAAAAACCAGGACATCAACCGCTACCGCGAACTTATAAAGCAACTCGGCATCCGGAAGTAGCCCGAATCAGGCATGGCTGCCGCAGTATGTGCATGGGCACAGATGGCGGAAATGCCGGCAAAAAATATCAAACAGGGCTTTTAATTTTTCGATTCCGACAACCTCCCGCTTATAGCGGGAAAACTGAATCTTGTTGAACAGCTCGGGAGTTTATTATGGAAATATCATTTAAAACACAAATCAGCGGGGAGACGCTTAGCATCCAGGCCGGAAAACTGGCCAAGCAGGCATCGGGCTCGGTTCTGGTCCAGTACGGCGAAACCATGGTCCTGGTAACAGCCGTCTCAACCGATGATCCCAGGCCCGAAGTATCGTTTCTTCCCCTTACAGTGGAATACCAGGAAAAAATCTATGCAGCAGGTCGTATCCCGGGCAATTATTTCCGGCGGGAAATAGGGCGGCCCAGTGAAAAGGAGACCCTGACTTCGCGACTTATTGACCGTCCCATACGGCCTCTTTTTCCAAAAGGCTACAATTATGAAACCCAGGTGATAGCCACTGTGCTGTCCATGGACAAGGAGAACGAACCTGACGTGCTTGCCATGATCGGGGCATCGGCCGCTCTTGAAATATCGGATATCCCGTTTGAAGGACCCATTGCCTGCGTGCGCGTAGGGCGTATCAACGACGAATTGGTTATCAATCCGGGGATCAGCCAATGGAACGAATCCGACATAAACCTGATAGTGGCGGGCTCCAGGACCGGGATCATAATGGTTGAAGGCGGGGGCAATTTTGTATCCGAGTCAGAAATGATAGAAGCGATCTTTTACGCTCACCAGGAAATGCAGCCCCTGATCGATATACAGGAAAAACTGCGCGACAGCATCGGAAGGGAAAAACGGACCATTCAACTGCCTGAAAAAGATCCCGCCCTGGTGGCCCGGATAAAAGAGCTGGCAGAGGACAGGTTAAGGCAAGCCGTAACGGTGCCGGAAAAAATGGATCGCCGCAATGCCGTAGCCGAGGTAAAAGAGCAAACTCTTGAAGCACTGGGCGAAGAATACGAAGAATACAAACACGATGCTGCTGAAATCCTGGGCGACCTTCAAAAAGAAATCTGCCGCGAAATGATTTTAAACCAGGGCAAACGCATCGACAACCGCAGGACAGACCAGATCCGGTCCATTTCATGCGAAGCCGGTATTCTGCCCAGGGTACACGGAAGCGCACTGTTTATCAGGGGCGAAACCCAGGTGCTGGCAGCCCTTACTCTAGGCTCCGGCCAGGACGAGCAAAGGGTTGAAACCCTGCTGGGCGATGAATCTTTCCCGTTTCTTCTCCACTACAATTTCCCGCCCTATTCCGTGGGAGAAGTAAAGCGGCCCGGTGGTCCCAGCCGCCGTGACATAGGCCACGGAGCCCTGGCAAAGCGCGCCATAGAAAAGGTGGTGCCCGCAAAAGAGGACTTTGACTACACAATCCGGCTGGTCTCGGAGGTGCTTGAATCCAACGGCTCATCTTCAATGGCTACCGTGTGCGCCTCGAGCATGGCCCTTATGGACGGCGGGGTTCCTGTGACCGCCCCTGTTTCGGGTATTGCCATGGGTCTTGTCACTGACGGAGAAAAATCGATGATTCTCTCAGATATCCTTGGTGACGAAGATCATTTCGGGGATATGGATTTCAAGGTTGCAGGAACGCGAAACGGTATCACCGCCCTGCAAATGGATATCAAGATAAAGGAGCTTTCACGGCAGATCCTGGAACTGGCGCTGGAACAGGCCAGGGACGGCAGACTTTATATCCTGGACCGTATGGAGGAGACCATCAATGCACCCAGAAAAGAGCTTTCCCCGTATGCGCCGCATGTAATTTCGGTTCAAATAAGCCCGGAGCGCATCGGCGAGCTAATAGGCCCGGGTGGCAAGCATATCCGCCAGATTCAAAATGATACCAACACCCAGATCGAAATTAACGACACCGGGCTTGTAAAGGTATCCGCCTTTTCCAGGGAAGACGGGGAAGCCGCAGAGCAGATTATAAAAGAAATCGGCTCTGAGCCTGAAATAGGAGAGGTCTATGAAGGCACGGTAGTCAGAATAACGGACTTCGGGGCTTTTGTGGCGATAAAGCTCAAAACCGAAGGCCTTGTACATATATCGGAACTGGCCCATTACAGGGTCAAAAACGTATCCGATATCGTCAAGGAAGGCGACAAGCTGAAGGTAAAGGTTATAGATATAAGAGACGGCAAAATACGTTTGAGTCACAAGGCCCTGCTCGAAGCACCGGAAAAAGAAGACGGCCAACCGCACGATTCCGCCGCGCCGCGCGGCGGGAAAAATCCGCGTTCACAGCGAAATCCTCGCGACAACCGCGGAGGAGGAACAGACAAGGACGGCAGGTCCAGACGGCAGCCAAAGAAGAACTTCGAAGACAAGTAAACACCTGAATAAATGTCGGATGCAATAACCATAAAATGCCGGCGGCTAAGACCTGAATCCGACGAGGACATCCCGCCGCCGCAATACATGACCGCTCAATCAGCGGGCATGGATCTGTACGCTGCTGTCAAAGATTCCGTAACCCTTGCATCCGGTGAAATAAGTCTTATACCCACCGGCTTTGCGATCGCCCTTCCCCGCGACCACGAGGCCCAGGTACGTCCCAGAAGCGGCCTTGCCGTTAAACACGGCATAGGAATCATCAATTCCCCCGGGACAATTGATGCGGATTACAGGGGCGAAATCAAGGTGGCTCTTATCAATCACGGAAAATCGCCGTACACGGTCAACAGGGGCGACCGCATCGCCCAGATGGTCGTTGCCCCTGTTGACCGTACAAAGGTGGAGCTTGTTGACACCCTGGAGGAATCCGAAAGAAACAGCGGCGGATTCGGCCATACGGGCTTATAGATCCCCCCCCGCAGGACAGCCTCACCAAATCCCTGCAAGCTTGAAGATTTACTTTTCGGACACATTGTAACCCCTGAGTTCAAAGTTAAGCTTCTTGAGTTATGCGGTAAACTTCGATACCGGATGCGATGTCCATGCGGACAAGGCGGGGCGGTCTTTGAGGGAGCATTGCATGAGGGCCGGTAAAGCAGATGCCGGCGGGCGAAGCCATAGCGGCCGGCGCTGTCTGAGCGCACGACAGTGCGCGAGTTCGCCGGACGCGGCGAAGCACGCCGGGCAG
>JAIPDS010000055.1 GCA_021737565.1 Desulfobacteraceae bacterium
AGATGGTGATGCCCGGCGATAACGTGACGATTTCAGCCGAACTGATCACCCCCATAGCCATGGAAGAGGGACTGCGGTTTGCGATCCGTGAAGGCGGCCGGACAGTAGGCGCCGGAGTGGTAAGTGAAATAATAGAATAGTTGCGGGATTGCCATGATTACAAATACCAAGATTCGAATCAGGTTAAGGGCCTACGATCACCGGCTTCTTGATCAATCCGTGCGGGATATTGTTGATACCGCAAGAAAGACGGGTGCCAGGGTGGTGGGGCCGGTTCCCCTGCCGACACGGATCAACAAATATACGGTACTGCGCTCCCCGCATGTAAACAAGAAATCCAGGGAGCAGTTCGAGGTAAGGACTCACAAGCGGCTTTTAGATATCCAGGATCCAACACAGCAGACCGTGGATGCGCTTATGAAACTGGATTTGTCTCCTGGAGTTGATGTGGATATCAAGTTGTAGGAAAAAGACTGGGTGACGGAAATGTGTAACGGATTATTAGGTAAAAAACTCGGGATGACGGGCTATTTTGCAAGCGACGGCCGGTATCTTCCGGTGACGGTCATTGAAGCAGGGCCTTGTACTGTAACCCAGATCAAGACCAGGGCCAATGATGGATATGATGCCCTTCAGCTCGGTTTTTCCGAAAAGAAAAAACACCGCCTTACCCGGCCGCTGCAGGGGCATTTTGAAAAAAGCGGGGGCAAGGGATTTTACAGGCTGCGAGAGTTTTCAACCGAAAACCCGGACGAATACGAGCCCGGCCAGAAGGTGACCCTGGATATGTTTTCGGTCGGGGACAAGATAAATGTCGCGGGCAAGACCAAGGGCCGGGGTTTTGCCGGGGTTACCAAGCGGCACGGTTTTAGTCTGGGCAGAAAAACCCATGGAAGCCGCAATTACAGGGAGCCCGGCTCCATCGGGCAAAGTGCGTGGCCGTCAAAAGTGGCTAAAGGAAAGAAGTTGCCCGGCCGTTACGGAAACAGGCGCCAGACCATGCGCAATCTTGAGGTTGTAGATATTCGCCCGGAGCAGAACCTTATCCTGGTAAAGGGGGCCGTGCCCGGTCCGAAGAATGCGATTATTGAAATAAGCAAGGCGCAAAAGCGGTAATCAAGGATTGCCTGCCGGCTGCAGGCAGGCCGCGGGACGCGGCATCAAGCCGGATGCAATGCAAAGAGGGAGACAATGGCTGTCGTGGAAGTCAAAAATATAGATGGAGAAACGGTTTCGGAAGTCGAGCTTGCCGATGAGATTTTCAATGTTGCCGTCAAGGGCAGCGTGCTGCACCAGGTGGTCAGAATGCAGCTTGCAAACCGCCGGCGGGGCACTGCCAAGGTAAAGCGACGCTCCGAGGTAAAGGGCAGCACCTCCAAGCTGTTTCGCCAGAAGGGAACCGGCAGGGCCCGGCGGGGAAATATAAAAAGCCCGCTTTTAAGGGGCGGGGGAGTTGTGTTCGGTCCGGAGCCCAGGGATTATTCATATAAGGTGCCCAAGAAGGTCAGGCGGCTTGCCCTTAAGATGGCGCTTTCTTCCAAGTATCGGGGCAATGAAATAATTGTACTTGACGGGTTCGAACTCGATCAGGTAAAGACCAAAGCCGTTGCCTCGGTAATCGAGCGCCTGGCCCTGGAAAAGCCGCTTATCGTAATAAACGGAAAGGACGAAAAACTTGAGCTTTCCTCAAGGAATATTCCCGGCGTAAAGGTGCTGCGGGTCGAGGGCTTAAATGTTTATGATATCCTGAACCATAAAACCCTGGTTCTTCTGCAACCGGCCATCAAGGGTATCGAGGGGAGGCTTGCGGCATGAACGATTACAGCATAATAATAGGTCCGGTAGACACGGAAAAGACCAATGTCCAGAAAGAGGAGCTAAACAAGGTAACCTTTGAAGTCGCTCCCACAGCCAACCGGGTACAGATCCGAAAGGCGGTTGAAAATATTTTCGATGTGCGGGTCAGGACCGTCAGGACCGTGCGGGTAAAGGGCAAGGTCAAACGCCGGGGTCGTATTGCGGGAAAGCGCAAGGACTGGAAAAAAGCGATAGTTACCCTGATGCCCGGCAGCCGGATCAGATTTTTTGAAGGAGCATAATACTAAGGTGGTTAGCAATGGCGATTAAAAAAGTAAAACCCACATCCCAGGGACGCAGATTCCAGACATACTCGACTTTTTCGGAGACAACAAAGAGCGAGCCGGAAAAAAGTCTGCTAAAACCGATAAAAAAGTCCGGTGGAAAAAACGTCAACGGAAGGATAACGACGCGCCACCGGGGCGGCGGTACCAAACGTCAATACCGGGTAATTGATTTTAAGCGTGACAAGGATGGGGTGCCGGCAAAGGTGGCATCAATTGAATATGATCCCAATCGTTCTGCACGAATTGCGTTGCTGCATTATGCAGACGGGGAGAAACGCTATATTCTGGCCCCGTCAAGGCTTGGGGTGGGCCAGACTGTAATGTCGGGACCGGAGGCAGAGATCCGTCCCGGTAACTGCCTTGCGCTAAGCCAGATTCCGCTGGGTACATTCGTGCACAACATTGAGCTCAGAACAGGCAGGGGCGGCCAGTTGGTAAAAAGCGCGGGCGGTTTTGCCCAGCTTTTGGCCAAGGAGGGCCGTTACGCCACCATCAAGCTTCCCTCCGGAGAGGTCAGAATGGTGCTTGTGGCAAACAGGGCCACCATCGGGCAGCTGGGAAATGCCGATCATTCAAATATTTCGCTTGGCAAGGCCGGCAGGAATCGCTATTTGGGAAGACGTCCGCACACAAGGGGTGTTGTCATGAACCCGGTAGATCATCCCATGGGCGGAGGTGAAGGCCGCTCTTCGGGCGGACGGCATCCGTGCACTCCGTGGGGAAAGCCGACCAAGGGACTGCGCACCCGCAAAAGGAACAAACAGAGCAGCCGGCTACTTTTAAAGAGGCGAAAGTAAGGAAAGTAGTCCGGGTATCCAATAAAAGATCAGGTTAAGCAGGAGCGAGTTTTATGCCGCGTTCGTTAAAAAAAGGGCCGTATGTGGAGCCAAAGCTTTATGACAAAGTGGTTTACTCTCAGGAAGCCAGGAGCGCAAAAGTCATCAAGACCTGGTCCAGGCGATCGACCATAATTCCCGAAATGGTGGGGCTGACCCTTGCGGTGCACAACGGGAAGAAATTCATCCCGGTATTTATAACGGAAAATATGGTCGGACATAAGCTGGGCGAGTTTTCCCCGACACGGACCTTTTACGGGCATGCCGGGGACAAGAAAACAAAAATGAAGAAATAAATCGGGGATGCGGATATGGATGTGAAGGCGACAGGGAGATATATGCGCATATCGCCTCAAAAAGTACGAAAAATCGTCGGGGCCGTAAAGGGCAGGCCGGTTGAATCCGGGCTTCACGTGCTCAAGTTCATGCCGCAGAAGGCCTCCGGGGTGGTCGAAAAGATAGTGCGTTCGGCGGTGGCCAATGCCGACCATAATCTGGGCCTTGATGTGGACGCACTGGTTATAAAGAATATTATCGTCAATGAAGGGCCGATGCTCAAGCGGTTCCGCCCGCGGGCAAGAGGAAGGGCGACCCGTATTTTGAAGCGGACGAGCCATATAACCGTAATAGTCGGCGAAGGCAGCGCATAAAAAGGAGGTAAGCGGTTTGGGTCAGAAAGCAAATCCCATCGGCATGCGCCTGGGAATAAATCGTACCTGGAGTTCCCGGTGGTATGCAGACAAAGATTACCCCAGTTATGTTTACGAGGACCATAAGATCCGGCAGTTTTTAAAGAAGAAGCTTTATCATGCCGGGATTTCGAGAATAGAGATTGAGCGTTCCTCCAGAAGGATCAAGCTTAGAATTCATGCTTCAAGGCCGGGTATTATCATCGGCAAGAAAGGCGCAGAGATAGAGGCGCTTAAAAAAGAGCTTGAAAAGCTGGTTTCCGCCGAGGTCATGGTAGATATCCAGGAAGTGCGAAAACCGGAACTTGACGCTCAGCTGGTAGCGGAAAATGTTGCAAATCAGCTTGTGCGGCGGGTTGCTTTCCGCCGGGCCATGAAGCGCTGCGTAGCATCAGCCATGCGTTTCGGGGCCAAGGGGATCAAGATTATCTGCTCCGGTCGGCTCGGAGGCGCGGAAATGGCAAGAATTGAGTGGTATAAGGAAGGTCGGATCCCTCTGCACACGCTGCGGGCCGATATTGATTACGGACTGGCTGTTGCTGAAACTACTTACGGCACCATAGGGGTCAAGGTCTATATTTTCAAGGGTGAAATCCTGCAGGACGATCAGCTCCCTGCAGACAGCCAGTAATGTAGAAGGAGTTTAAAAGATGCTTACTCCCAAGAAGGTAAAATATAGAAAGCAGCAGAAAGGCCGCATGAAGGGCAAGGCCCATCGCGGCTCAAAGTTGAATTTCGGCGACTATGGTCTTCAGGCCGCGGAATGCGGATGGCTTTCCTCGCGCCAGATCGAGGCCGCCCGTATTGCAATGACCCGCAAGGTTAAGCGCGGCGGTAAAATGTGGATAAGGATTTTCCCGGACAAGCCGATTACCAAGAAGCCCGCCGAAGTCAGGATGGGCAAGGGAAAAGGCAGCCCTGAGAGCTGGGTCGCGGTGGTAAAGCCGGGGCGAATTCTTTATGAAATGGAAGGGGTTCCAAGGGAACTGGCTTTTGAAGCCCTGCGTCTGGCATCGCACAAGCTGCCGATCAAAACAAAGGTTGTCGAAAGGAGCCAGATATAATGAAGGCCAGAGAACTTCGCGGATTAAGCTTCGAGGAACTCGACGGCAAACTGCAGGAGTTGGTGCAGACGTATTTTAACCTGCGGTTTCAGCACAAGACCGGTCAGTTGGAAAATCCCAGGCGGATCAGGCAGGTAAGACAGGATATTGCCAGGGTAAGGACCATTAAACGGCAACAGGAGCTACAAATAAGATAGCGTGACGGGTTTGGGGCAATGAATAACAAGGAACGAGGAATAAAGCAGCAGCTTGAGGGTACGGTTTTGAGCAACAAGATGGACAAAACCGTCACGGTTCAGGTCGAAAGGCTTGTAATGCATCCGGTTTATAAGAAATACATCAGGCGCCGGGCCAAGTATGCGGCACATGATGAACAAAATGCCTGCGGTAAAGGCGATCGTGTGCTTATAACCGAATCCAGACCGCTGAGTCGCCGCAAGCGATGGCGGGTGAGCCGGATTATTGAAAAAGCGGTATGATCACAGGGGATATGGAAAATGATACAGGCGGAGACGAGGTTGTCTGTTGCAGATAATTCGGGAGCCAAAGAAGTTTACTGCATTAAGGTGCTCGGCGGCAGCCGGCGCAGGTATGCCAGTATCGGCGACATTATAGTGGTTTCAATAAAAGAGGCCATTCCGAATTCCAAGGTTAAAAAAGGCGATGTGGTAAAGGCGGTGGTGGTTCGAACCAAAAAGGAACTCCGTCGTGCCGACGGATCTTACATAAGGTTTGATGAAAATTCCGCAGTGCTGATAAACCAGAACCGGGAGCCGATCGGAACGCGCATATTCGGACCTGTAGCCCGTGAACTGCGTGCCCAGAGATTTATGAAAATTATATCATTGGCTCCGGAAGTTCTTTAGCAATTTTTGTGAGCAAACAAATCAGGCCGAGAGGTAAACGGCTCATGGAAAAAGTAAAGTGCCGAATAAAAAAAGATGACAAAGTAAAGGTCATTTCAGGAAAAGACCGGGGAAAGATTCGCAAGGTGCTAAGTATTGACCGGAAGGAAAACCGGGTGATGGTTGAAAACGTCAATATAGTCAAGAGACACCAGAAAGCCGGTCCGCACAGCAAGCAGAGCGGTATCATAGAGGGCGAGGCCCCTATACACGCTTCCAATGTTATGATAGTTTGCGAAAAATGCGCAAAGCCTGTCCGGATAAAGGCCAAAAGGCTGACAGACGGCAAAAAGGTGCGGATCTGCGGAAAATGCGGTGAATTCCTGGAAACATAGCAGGTTTATGCCGGAGGGAGTTAATGTCACTTAAAGAATATTACGAAAACGAGGTTATAGGCCGGCTCAGGGAGGCCTTTGAATACAAAAATATTCACCAGGTCCCAAAGCTTGATAAAATAGTTATCAACATGGGCCTTGGCGAGGCTATTCAGAATATCAAGGTTCTTGATTCGGCCAGGGAGGAATTAAAGGCGATTACCGGCCAGGCTCCTGTTGTGACCCGGGCAAAGAAGTCGGTAGCCGCTTTTAAGGTGCGCGAGGGAATGCCCATAGGGTGCATGGTTACCCTGCGGCGAAAGCGGATGTATGATTTTTACGAAAAGCTGGTAAACGTCGCCCTGCCACGCGTCCGCGATTTCAGGGGAGTTTCGGGCAAGGCGTTTGACGGTTTCGGCAATTACACCGTGGGCATAAAGGAACAGATTATTTTTCCGGAAATCGAATACGACAAGGTGGATTCGGTAAAGGGAATGAATATCACCATTGTTACGACCGCAAAGAGCAACCAGGAAGGAAAGGAACTGTTGCGGCTGCTTGGCATGCCGTTTCGCAATTAATATTTTCCGGCATATGGCTTGTTGTTGATCCCGAAGGGATCCCGCGAATAAGGAGGAGGTTTAAGTTTGGCGAGAAAAGCGCTTCGCGAAAAGGCGATGAAGACACCAAAGTTCAAGGTACGGGCATATAACCGCTGCCCGATCTGCGGCCGCTCCAGGGCTTTTATGCGCAAATTCGGTATTTGCCGCATTTGTTTTCGGAATATGGCCTCGGAGGGCCTGCTGCCGGGCGTAAAAAAGTCGAGCTGGTAGAAAGCTGCCCGGAAGGCGGCGGAGAAAAAAAGAGATAAATGCGTTTGTTTTCCTACAATTTTTTTAAGATATACGGAGCAGGCCATGTTTAGTGATCCACTTGCGGATATGCTGACCCGCATCCGAAACGCCGGGCAGGCAAAACATAAAAGCGTTGACATACCCGGTTCCCGGGTTAAGACGGCTCTGGCGGATGTGATGAAGCAGGAAGGCTATATAAAGAATTACAAATTTATAAAGGACAACAAGCAGGGGATCCTGCGGATATTTTTGAAATATGACGCCGGGGCAAAGCACGTTATAGACGGTCTGGAGCGGGTGAGCAAGCCCAGCAGGCGAGTCTATGCCGCGGGCGATGAAATAGAGCCGGTATTAAAAGGCTTGGGCGTTGCCGTACTCTCGACTTCAAAGGGGCTGATGACCGACGCCCAGGCGAGAAAGCAGAAAATCGGAGGAGAAGTCCTCTGCAATATCTGGTAGTCAAGGAGCAGAACATGTCTCGCGTTGGTAAGAAACCGATTTTGGTACCGGAAAAGACAAAAGTTACATACAGCCAGGGAGTCCTTACCGCTGAAGGGCCCAAGGGTACGCTGACCCGCAGAATTCATCCGGAGGTTAAACTCGATATAAGCGATGAGCGCATCGAGGTTAAAGTAGATCGCAGTGATAAGAGGACCAAGGCGTTGTGGGGTACCACTCGGGCACAGGTGGCCAACATGATTACCGGGGTGAGCAACGGCTTTGAGAGGGTTCTTGAGATCAACGGCATCGGATACAGAGCCGAGCTGAAAGGGCGGAATCTGGAACTGCACCTGGGGTATTCACATCCCATAAGCTTTGAGCTTCCTGAAGGAATTGAGGCCTCGACAGACAGGGCAACGATTCGACTCTCAGGCATTGACAAGGAACTGCTCGGCTTTACCGCATCCTCTATTCGCAGGATGCGGCCGCCTGAACCCTACAAGGGCAAGGGGGTCAAGTACGCAGAGGAGCAGATCCAGCGCAAGGCGGGAAAAACAGCTAAATAAAGGGGTTGGTTAGAGAGATGGGTTCCACGCAGAGAAAAGAAGCCATGCGCATCATGCGGAAAAAGCGGATTCGCAAAAAAGTCCGGGGAACGCCGGAGCGTCCGCGTCTTACAGTTTTCCGCAGCGCCCGGCACATATATGCACAGGTTATAGATGACGTACGCGGCGAAACGCTGGCGGCGGCTTCAAGCATGGAAAAAGAGGTTCGGGACCGCGACAAATTTGAAAACAAGGTGGCTCTGGCCGGGGAAATAGGCAAACTTGTTGCCCGCAGGGCATCGGAGAAGGGCATTGACACCGTGGTTTTTGACAGAAACGGCTACAAATATCACGGAAGGGTAAAAGCTGTGTCAGATGGAGCCCGTGAGCACGGTCTGCATTTTTAATATATTATAAGGAGGCGATCCCTTGCTCAAGAAGGAAACAGACGAGAACTTGTTTATTGACAAGGTCGTACACATCAGCCGGGTGGCCAAGGTGGTCAAGGGCGGCCGCAGGTTCAGTTTCAGCGCGGTGGTAGTAGTAGGCGACGGCCAGGGAAAGGTGGGATTCGGTTTGGGCAAGGCCCACGAAGTTCCAGAAGCCATCCGCAAGGGTGTTGAAAAGGCCAGAAAAAGCATGATAGATGTTCCACTGGTTGACGGTACGATCCCGTATCAGGTAAACGGCAAGTTCGGTGCCGGCACCGTGTTTTTAAAGCCGGCCGGGAAAGGAACCGGCGTGATAGCGGGCGGAGCCGTCAGGGCGGTGCTCGAAGCCGTTGGTATCCGCAATATTCTGACCAAATGCATAGGGACCAATAATCCCCACAACGTGGTAAGGGCCACCATTGAAGGTCTTTCCCGGCTCCAGAGCAGGGAGAGCGTTGCCGCAAAGCGGGGCATCGGAGTGGAAGAATTCTCTACATAAGGAATGGTTATAAATGGCCGATACGATAAAGATTACGCTTGTGAGAAGCTATTACGGTCGTTTGCCCAAGCACAGACGGATTTTAAAGGCGCTGGGGCTGACGAAGATGCACAGGACGGTTGAAAAGAAGGATAATCCGGCCATCCGCGGCATGGCCGAAAAGGTTTCGCATCTGGTTCGAGTGGAGGAAAAGCAATAATGCGATTGCATGAACTGACTCCTGAGAAGGGTTCCAAGAAATCCAGAAAGCGCCTGGGCCGGGGTGTAGCCTCGGGGCATGGCAAAACGGCCGGAAGGGGCACCAAAGGTTTTAATGCCCGTTCAGGCGGAGGTGTGCGGCCGGGATATGAGGGCGGCCAGATGCCGATTCAGCGGCGCCTTCCCAAGCGGGGGTTTAGAAACCTTTTCAAAAAGGATTTTTCCATTGTCAATATTCGGGATTTAAACAGGTTTGAATCGGGAAGCCGGGTCGACGGTGAAGCCCTGCGGGCTGCAGGTATTGTAAAAAATACGGAAAAGCCGGTTAAGCTGCTGGGGCAGGGAGATCTCAATGTTGCGGTTAACGTGAAGGTTTCTGCTGTCAGCAACAGCGCAAGGCAGAAGGTTGAAGCCGCCGGCGGCAGTGTAGAGGTAGTATAATCATGGCCGTATCAGGTGCGGGCGCGCAGAATATTTTAAAGATCCCGGAGCTCAGGCGCCGGATCCTGATTACCCTGGCGTTTTTGATCGTATACCGTGTCGGTGTGCACATACCTACTCCGGGGGTGGACGGAGACGCCTTAGCAGCGTTTTTTGCAAGTCAGCAGAACACGATATTCGGAATATTTAACATGTTTTCCGGGGGAGCCCTGGAGCGGCTCTCTGTTTTCGCCCTCGGTATTATGCCTTATATCAGCGCCTCTATTATTCTTCAGTTGCTCAGGGTTGTGATTCCCTATCTGGACAGGCTGTCGAAGGAAGGCGAGGAGGGGCGCAAAAAAATCACCCAGTATACCCGCTACGGAACAATACTGCTTAGCATTGTCCAGGGATTCGGTATAAGCATTGGCCTGGAGAACATGTCTTCTCCCGGCGGCGCCCCCATAGTGATAGAGCCGGGCTGGGCGTTTCGTCTCATGACAATGATTACACTGACTGCGGGCACGGCATTTATCATGTGGATTGGCGAACAGATAAGCGAGCGGGGAATCGGAAACGGAATCTCTCTTATTATATTCGCCGGAATTGTGGCCAGAATGCCCAGGGCCATGGGCAATACATTCCGGATGATGACGGCCGGGGAAATGGGTATTTTCTTTGTAGTTTTGCTGTGCGCACTGATGATCGGAGTGCTGGCGTTTATTATTTTTATGGAACTTGGCCAGAGGCGTATCCCGGTGCAGTATGCAAAAAGGGTTATTGGCAGGAGGATGTACGGCGGCCAGAGCACGCATCTGCCGTTAAAGATTAATACTGCCGGGGTTATTCCGCCGATTTTCGCCTCCTCGCTGATAATGTTTCCCTCGACTATCACGGGGCTTTTCCCGGATGTGCTGTTTATGCAGACGGTAACGCAGATGCTTGCACCGGGTTCTTTGTTATACGAGCTCATATTTGTTGGACTTATTGTCTTTTTCTGCTATTTCTATACGGCCATTGTCTTTAACCCGGAGGACGTGGCCGAGAATATGAAGAAATACGGCGGCTACATCCCCGGGATACGTCCGGGCAAACGAACGGCCGACTATATAGACAGGGTGTTAAGCCGTATCACCCTGGGCGGCGCTGCCTATGTTTCTGCGGTCTGCGTGCTGCCGTCGATTTTGATGACCAAGTTTAATGTTCCGTTTTATTTCGGCGGAACAGCGCTGCTCATCGTGGTGGGAGTTTCCCTTGACACGGTGCGTCAGATAGAGTCCCATCTGATCACAAGAAACTATGAGGGCTTTATGACTCCGGGCGGGGCAAAGAAAAAACGCAGATAGGCGGCAGCAAAAATTAAAATCGCAAACGGGGGATTTTAATGGCAAAAGAGGAACCGATTAAGGTTCAGGGCAAGGTGGTGGAAACCCTGCCCAATGCAATGTTTAAGGTTGAGCTTGAAAATAAGCACCAGATTCTGGCCCATCTTTCGGGCAAAATGCGTATGCATTTTATAAAGATTCTGCCCGGTGACAACGTAACCGTGGAACTTTCCCCCTATGACCTGACCAGGGGCAGGATCACGTATCGCAGCAAGTGATAACGGTGTATGCCGCGCAGAAACCCTTTACGGATATAACATATACGAGGAGCTGTCATGAAAGTCAGAGCATCGGTAAAGAAAATATGCCGCAACTGCCGGATTATAAAGCGCAAGGGCACTGTTCGGGTGATTTGTATCAACAAACGGCACAAACAGCGGCAGGGATAAGAAGGAGGCAAAAGCATTGGCACGCATTGCAGGAGTCGATTTACCGAAAAGCAAGCGGATCGTTATAGGGCTGACCTATATTTTCGGGATAGGCCATTCCACGTCCAGAGAAATTCTGTCAAAGCTTGGCATTGACGAGAATATCAGGACCGATGATTTGACAGAAGGAGATATCAACCAGATCCGCCGGGCCATTGACAGCGAATACAAGGTTGAGGGAGAACTGCGCACCGAGACTTCGATGAATATAAAAAGGCTGATGGACATGGGGTGCTACAGGGGGCTGCGCCACAGGAGATCTCTGCCGGCCCGCGGCCAGCGTACCTCGACTAATGCGCGCACACGAAAAGGGCCGCGCCGGGCTGCGGTTAAGAAAAAAGGCGGAGCAAAGAAGAAGTAACCGAATTTATTTAGAGGCGGGGACAGCATATGGCTAAACGTAAAGCAGTACGCACGAAGAAAAAGGTGAAAAAGAATATTGCCAACGGAGTTGTGCATATTCAGTCCACCTTTAATAATACTATTGTGACAATTACCGATTCCGGGGGCAATGTTATTTCCTGGTCGAGCGCCGGGATTAACGGATTTAAGGGCTCGCGCAAGAGCACGCCGTTTGCCGCTCAGCAGGCATCTGAAGATGCGGCGAAAAAGGCGATGGAGCATGGCTTAAAAGGTGTTGAGGTTCATGTCAAGGGCCCGGGCCCGGGACGGGAATCTGCGATAAAGGCCCTGCAGGCCACCGGGCTTAACGTTTCCATGATCCGGGACGTTACCCCGGTGCCGCATAATGGATGCAAGCCGCCGAAGCGACGCAGAGTATAAAAAACATATCACAGCAAGGGAGGAAACATTGTCACGATATCGTGAATCTGTATGCCGGATATGCCGACGCGAAAACCTGAAACTTTATTTTAAGGGGGATCGCTGTTATTCGGACAAGTGTGCATATGACAGGCGCAGCTATCCGCCGGGTCAACACGGCCAGCGCAGAGGCGGGAAAATTTCGGATTACGGCCTTCAACTGCGAGAGAAACAGAAAGTCAAGCGCATGTACGGACTTTCGGAAAAGCAGTTCAGGCTCTTTTTTGAGCGCGCCGACCGGGGCAAGGGTGTTACAGGCACCAGCCTGCTTGTAATGCTTGAGCGTCGCTTAGACAATGTAGTCTATCGCCTGGGGTTAGCCAATTCACGAAGCCAGGCAAGACAATTGGTCAAACACAACCATTTTTTCGTAAACGGCAGGAAAGTTAATATTCCTTCCTACCAGGTCGACGCCGGGGACGTGATCGAATTACGCGAAAAGAGCAAAAACGTGGAAGTGATCACCGAGGCGATGGAAGCGGTTATTCGCCGCAGCATGCCGCAGTGGCTTGAACTGGACAAGGAGGGCATGAAAGGCAGCATAAAGGCCCTGCCTGTACGCGATGATATCACCATGCCGATCCAGGAGCACCAGATCGTTGAGTTCTACTCGAAGTAATTTTTGAATGCCCTGTGAAAAAAGGCGGACGGATATCAAATACTTTGGAGAGTTAAAATGCCCTTGAATGAACTGACATATATGAACTGGCGGGAGATGATCAGGCCCGGCAGGGTCCAGGTGGACACTCAGAGCGCAACTTACGGCAAGTTTGTCTGGGAGCCGCTGGAACGGGGTTTTGGCATCACTATAGGCAATTCCCTGAGACGGATTATACTGTCCTCGCTTTATGGAGCGGCTATCACCTCGGTCAAGATAGAAGGGGTGATGCATGAATACAGCACTGTCCCCGGCGTTCTGGAAGATGTCTCCGAAATCATACTGAATCTGAAAAAAGTACGGGTCAAAACAGACGATGCGGAACCCAAGACATTGACCCTGGAGGCGGAAGGTGAAAAATCGGTTGCCGCCGGCGATATTGTGAGCGGCGACGGCCGCGTGGAAGTGCTCAATCCTGATCAGCACATAGCAACCCTGAACCATGAGGGCCGCCTGCAGATGACGATGACGGTCAGGGTGGGCAAAAGCTATTCCCTGGCGGAAAATCACCAGGATCCGGAAGCTCCGATAGGGACGCTTCCGATTGACGCTATCTTTTCGCCTATCCAGAGGGTCAATTACGTTGTGGGCAACGCCCGGGTGGGCCAGCGCACCGACTATGACAAGCTGACAATGGAGATATGGACCGACGGCTCCGTTAAACCGGTGGATGCAGTTGCATATGCGGCCAAGATTATAAAGGAACAGATGAATTCATTCATCAACTTTGACGAGGACGAAGAACCGGCGCCGCCGGAAGAATCCGAAGAGGAGGCCGCCCCCGGGTTCAATCCGAACCTTTATCTCGATGTCGATGAACTCGAGCTTTCGGTGCGAAGTGCCAATTGCCTGAGAAATGCCAATATTCGCAAAATCTACCAGCTGGTTCAGAAAACCGAAAACGAGATGCTTAAAACCAAGAATTTCGGCAGAAAGTCTTTAAACGAGATCAAGGAATTGCTCGCAGAGATGGGACTTTCGCTCGGGATGAAGCTTGAGGGCTTTGTTCCGCCCGAAGAAGAGAACCAGGAGCAGAAAGAAGAGGAATAACAGTTCATGCGACACAGAAAAGGCGGAGTCAAATTAAATCGGACCGGCAGCCACCGCCGGGCCATGTTTAGAAATATGGTCACCTCGCTTTTAAAATACGACCGGATCAGAACCACTGATGCCAAGGCCAAGGAACTGCGGCGCTGGGCGGACCATGTTATCACGCTTGCCAAGCGCGGAGATCTTCATGCCCGGCGGCAGGCGCTTTCAATAGTTCGCGAAAAAGCCGTGGTGCATAAATTGTTTGCAGAGGCGCCAAAGCGTTTTGCTGATATTGAGGGAGGATACACCCGTGTGGTAAAGATAGGCCACAGACCCGGGGATTCGGCTCCATTGTCGGTGGTGGAACTCACGGGGGAGAAGCCTGAAGGGGCTTCGGCCAAGAAGTAACTCCTTTTTCGGGGCTTTTATTTTCTCTGGTTTTTCCTTATTGAGGGCTTTATATTCATCTCCCCGCTGTTTGCCACACGGATCCTGACGGCTCCGTTTTCGTCGGTGCGCAGAATCCTGCAGCCCATCTGTTCGTAGCGTTCGAGCACTTGTTTTGAAGGAGCCTTGAAACCGCTTTGCCTGGCAGATATTATTACGGTCTCAGGGTTTACCGCCTTTAAGAAATCGTCGCTGGAAGAAGTTTTACTACCGTGATGAGGCGCAATTAATATATCCGATGCGGCCCGGCGGGCTTTTTTTGCTACAATTGCCGATTCTGCGCATTTTTCAATATCCCCGGGAAAAAGTATCGATTTTTGCCGGTACTGAATCCGAAGAACCAGAGAGCGGTTGTTTAACCCGGTACAGCGGGCGTCCGGGTTTTTAATATCCGGATCAGGGTAAAGCAGATCGATTCTGGCGCCGTTTATGTCGCGGCTGGTTTTTGTGTTTTCAAACCCTGGATGCTGGATTTGTTTTTCCTCAATGATTTGGAGAAACCGCCTCCAGGAATTGGTTTCCGCATCAGAAGGCCCGGCTATAATTTTTTTGACACGAAAGTTCTCAAGTATGTAAAGCAGCCCGTTTAAATGGTCTGCGTCCGGGTGAGACAGGATCACGGTATCTATCTTGCCGATCTTGTTTTTCCGCAGGTACGGTGCCACAATAAGCCGGCCTACGTCAAAAACCGCATTATCGGAAAATCCGCCCCCGTCTATAAGCATGGTTTCCCCCTTTGGAAACTCCACAAGGGATGAAAACCCCTGCCCCACGTCAAGCACGGTTATCCGCAGATCCTTGTGAAAAAACCGACTGTGTAACCAGCCGCCGGCATCGGCAGCGGTTACGGAAACCACAAGGCAGAGCATTATAACAACGGGTTTGCGGTATTGTTTGAAGCGGGTTTTTATTGCCAGCCCAATGCATATCATAAGCAGGTAGATGCAGATTAATTCCAATATGCCGGGTGTGACGGTGTTAAAGGAGCCGAACCTGAAGCCCGCTATGGCATATATTAAATCCAGGGCCGGATCAAGCATGCGGTCTGCGGCCGTCAGGCACCATGTGCCGATGGTTTCGGAAAATGCAAAAGCCATGGCTGATATAAGCCCTGCAGGTACCACGGCAAAACCTATCCATGGAATCAGGATCAGGTTTGAAATTATTCCCGCAATTGCCGCCTGGTTGAAATAGTGCATGACAAGAGGCATTGTTCCCAGGATGGCGAAAAGCGAGATCATGGCGAATATGAAAATTCTGTTCAGAAATCGCGGTATTGCCCCCTGGATTTGGGAGTTACGGCGAAAGATAAACGTGTCGGAAAACACGTATAAGCCGAAAAAAATTGCTGATACCGCGGCAAAGGAAAGCTGGAATGAAATGGAGAAAAGTCCGGGCGGATAGACGGCCAGTATGAGCAGGGCCGCTACCGCAAGGGTGTTTGCGGAGTGATACGGTTTTTCAAGGATAAATGCAAAAAGAAAGACCGCCACCATTATTCCGGCACGCTGGGTTGAGGGCGAAATGCCGGATATGGCCACATAGGCCGCCACGGGCATCAGGGAAAGCAGGGCCGTGGCCCTGACGGTCCATCCACGCAGCAGAAGAGCTTTTGAGTATGAAAGAATCAACCTGAAGACAAGAAAAGCGCAGGTGGCAACAATTCCCACGTGCAGGCCGGATATTGCAAGCAGGTGACTCGCCCCTGCCCGATTGAAGGCTTCGCGCAACCCCTGGTCTATCCGGTGGCGTTTCCCGACAATAAGGGCTGAAAGTACGGCAGTCGATTCACTGTCGCCGGACTCTCTGATTGCCGAGTCCAGCCGGTCTCTGAACCGATGTATTGAATGTCGCAGCATCTGGGCTATCGAGGGTTTCGCGGGCAGTATTTTAATATCTTTGAAGCTTGCATAAATATTTCCCCAGATGTTGCGGTAAGCCATGTACTGCCTGTAATTAAATCCGCCCGGGTTGTTGAAATTTTTAAAAGACCGGATCTTGGCCTGCAAAGAAATCCTGTCCCCGGCTAAAAGCTTCGGGCCGTATCCGTAAAGACAGCCCCTGAGCCTTCCATGCACGGAAACCGCTTTTCCGTCTGATGCATCACGGATTTCGAGATCTTCGAGTATGCATATTGTCCGGCGGGGATCTTTTTGAGCAGGGGCTGCCAGGGTTCCGCTAATTTCAACATCGCCTGACTTCAAAAAAATGGCCGCTTTATCGGGTGGGAAAAATTCGGGCTGCCAGGCAGAGATTGCAAGAAACCCCAGGGTGAAAAACAGAATCAAAGGGGAGATGCGGGCGGGCCTGTTTTTAAAGAGCAGGCAGAGAACCCGCAGGCCCGAACCGGCCAGTAACAGCCAGATTATCGTAAGCACGGGTGCGGAAAACGGGAGAAGTCTGCCGGGTATTATTCCGGCCGTATAAGCAAAAAGCAGCACGAGCACCGGCAGGCGATAAAAGGCAGCCGGCTGCGGTCTGCCGGGCCCGGTTTGGCTGCACCCTCTTTGTGTTGCCATATCCGGTTTTACAAGGTTTCAGGAACGTTTTCAGATACCCTGCGGATGTTTGCTCCAAGGTTAGCAAGCTTTTTTTCAAGTGATTCATATCCGCGGTCAAGGTGATAAACCCTGCTTATTCTGGTTGTGCCTTTTGCTGCGAGGCCGGCAAGTACAAGGGATGCGCTTGCCCGCAGGTCGGAAGCCATTACCGGGGCACCCGAGAGTTTTTTCACTCCCCTTATCATTGCATTGCCGCCCGAAATTTGAATATCCGCCCCCATGCGCCGCAGTTCGGGCACATGGATAAAACGGTTTTCAAATATGGTCTCCGAGATCAGGCTCAGACCGTTGGCCAGGCTCATCAGGACCATGAACTGAGCCTGCATGTCAGTGGGAAAACCCGGATAGGGGAGGGTTTTTATGTCCACGCTTCTGATTGGCCGGCAGCCGGTCACTGTTATTTCATCCTTTGCCACGGCAACTTCTGTGCCGGTTTGTTTGAGTTTGGATATTACCGCTTTGATATGATCCGGTTGAGCCCCTGTAATCCTGACGACTCCTTGTGTAAGGGCGGCTGCCACCATGTAGGTTCCGGTTTCTATACGATCCGGTATGATGGAAACGGTAACGGGTCTGAGGTTGTCAACACCTCTTATTTTTATTACAGGCGAGCCTGCACCGGTTATTTCAGCGCCCATATTGTTTAACATATCGGCAAGGGCTGTAACTTCGGGCTCTTTTGCAGCATTTCTGATAACAGTGGTTCCTGCGGCCAGCGCGGCCGCCATCATAAGGTTTTCAGTGCCCGTGACAGTGGGCACGTCAAAAAAGATTTCCTCGCCTGTCAATCGGGAAGCTTCTGCTTCCACATAGCCGTGTTCCAGAGTGATTTTTGCGCCCAGCCGGCAAAGGCCCTCAAGATGCATGTTAATGGGCCGCGCGCCGATGGCGCATCCGCCCGGAAGCGAAACCCGGGCCCGCTTTAGCCTGGCAAGCAGGGGCCCGAGCACAAGGATAGAGGCTCGCATTTTACGAACAAGCTCGTACGGCGCTTCAAAACTTTTCAATTCGGTGGTATCAATCCAAACGGTGGGGCCCTGGCGGTCAACTTCGGCGCCCATTGAAGACAGGAGCTGAAGGATGCTTTCAATATCTTTTAATTCAGGCACGTTTTTAAAGCAGAATTTGCCCCCGGCAAGAAGCGAGGCTGCAAGCATGGGCAGGGCGGCGTTTTTGGCGCCGCTTATGTGTACCTCTCCGTTTAATGATTTTCCGCCTTTTATCAGAATGGCGTCCAAGTTGTATGACCCTTTTTAAAATTAAAAATTTGATGCACTCGTAAAAAGTCTGATTTTAGATGGCGCCGTAAAAAGTTCAAGATCAAGGCTTGCGCAATTTCGAAGAATGCAGCGTACTTAGCCGTACGTGAAATTCTGAGAAATTGCGCGTAACGCAGATATTG
>JAIPDS010000007.1 GCA_021737565.1 Desulfobacteraceae bacterium
AAAATGACACTTCCGTAAAACCCACCTCATCCCCCTTGTTCAAAAAAGATATTTTCATATAGAGTCGACACCGGGCTTGTTCAACCTCCGGATAAGATCGTGGTTCGTTTCACTCACACGATCTATCCTTGTTCGTTGTGTAAAATAATAATTACTGATATAATAAATGAATATAAAAACAGTTTTTGTCAAGCAAGGAAATTGTAAAACCGGCTGGATGAAGAAAGTATGAGGTATTTGAGGCCGTTTCAAAAGATCGGATGTCCCGCCTGCAAAACAGGCCGGCTGCGCCTTGTGCGCACCTGAACAAGGATTTTTCTGCGCTGCCGTGGATGCGGCGCCGGATTTTCATTGGAGGAAATAGCAGACTCCATTGACGGGGACCTTGAGGAGATATTGGGTGACGTTCCCTGTGACAGGCTATAGACCAATATAAGGGGGAACAGGTAAAAGTTATGGCCAGGGGTTATTTGCGAATCGTGGTTTTTGTCTGCGGACTTCTGGCGGGGGTTCAATTGCCGGGCTTTATGGATCAGTATCAAAAGCGCGTGGACGCCCATTTCAGGGAGGTCAAAGAAAATCTTTCAGGTTTTAAGGAAACCGCGGACAAATATTTTCAGGGAGATGTCGAATCCCTGATAAGCTATTATAAAGCCAGCGAAGATCCGGTTTTCGAAATAGATGCCGAAAGTGTTGAAAAGATTTATAAGCGCTGGCAGATGCTTAAAAAAGAGCATAAGACAGTTTCCGGCCCCTGGTATAAGGCGGCGCTGCATATCGTTTTTTTTCACAATGACGAAATCCTTGAAGAGACCTTTTCCCGTTATTCCTATACGGTTCCGCTGACCCCGGAAGCTGCGGCCTGGGGCGTAGGGATTGCTTTTCTTATATCCTTTGCAGCAGAAACACTGCTTCTGGCTTTATTTATCGGTATAAAAAGGCTGGTGGAGGGCAAAAAACCCAAGCCGCAAGTTGGCTGAGCGCACTGAGGAATTTTGAAATCAATCGTTTTGCCCGTTTCTGAGCTTTGATCGTAGCTGTTTTTTACGGGCTCTACGTTTTTTTTCTTCCAGGCGGATCTTTTTGGCGCGTTGGGGCGGCCTGGTTCTTTTGCGTTCCGGTGGTTGTTTTAGGGCCTCGCCGAGAAGTTGTATAAATTTTTCAACCGCCTGTTCGCGGTTTGCAGCTTGGCTTCTGTGCTTTCTGGCAGATATGTGGAGTACGCCTGCTTTGTTTATACGGGTGGAAAGCTTTTCTGAAATGAGTTTTTTCTGCTTTTTGCTCAGGCTTGGTGAATTTTTAACGTCAAACCAGAGCGTAACCCGGGTGCTGGATTTATTTACATGCTGCCCGCCGGGTCCGCCCGCGCCTGAGGCGGTAAAAACAAGCTCGTTTTCCGGGACTTCCAGGCCCTTTTTTATGTTTATCATGAAAAAAACTTTCCATTAATTTTAAACAGGATGGCACCGGAAAAAGTCCAATATCTGCGTTACGCGCAATTTCTCAAAATTTCACGTACGGCTAAGTACGCTGCATTCTTCGAAATTGCGCAAGCCTTGATCTTGATCTTTTTACGGCGCCATCTAGAATCAGACTTTTTACGAGTGCATAAAACAGGGTTTACTTAAATTTCACTTAGCATGAGTTGACAATTGTTGTAAATTACAATAAATTGCATTTACAATCAGTTTTGCACCAGGGGCTGAAGGATCAGAAAGTTTGCCGTAAATTTGTTTCTCCGCCCACGGGGGGTGCAGCTAAATGAGCCTGACAAAATCTGAGAAGCACGGGGAGACAATGGGAAAGCCTTCCTATTCGGAGTTAGAAGACAGGGTAAGGGCGCTGGAACAGGAAAATCTGGATTTAAAGCAACAGTTAAAAGAACTGCAAGGCAGTGAGGAGTCGGCCCGCCGGCAAAACGAAAACTACGGCAGGCTTTTAAAAAATCTTCAGGAGGTCCTCTACATCCTGGACAGGGATGGCAGGATCACCTACATTTCCCCCAATTGTGGAATAATCCTCGGATACGGTCCCGAAGAGATTCTCGGCAAAAAATACACGGATTTTGTCCATTCAAAAGACCAGGCAGACAGAAAAAACCAGCTTGAAAAGCTTGTCTCAGGTGAGAGGGCTTCAACAGAGTATCGTTTTGTTGCCAGAGACGGGCGCACTGTATGGTGCATGACAAACGCCGGGCCGTTTTTCGGTGAGGAAGGCGAAGTCGAGGGCATCTACGGCATTATAATAGATATTACGGAGCGCAAGCAGATGGAGGAGGCCCTTCGCAAAAGCGAGGAGCGCTACCGGACTATTCTCGAGGCTATCGAGGACGGATACTTTGAAGTAGACCTTGCGGGAAACTTCATTTTTTTCAATGATGCAATGTGTAAGATACTGGGATATACCAGAGAGGAATTGATGGGCATGAACAACCTTGAGTACATGGACGGTGAAAATGCCCGCAAGGTTTATGAAACTTTTAACTGGGTTTATCGTACCGGAAACCCCTGCAAAGCCTTCGACTGGCAGTTGATAAGGAAAAACGGCGAAGTCTGCTGGGTGGAGACATCGGTGACCCTTATAAGGGACGCAGGAGGTCATCCCGGGGGGTTTAGGGGAATAACAAGGGATGTAACAGAAAGAAAAACAGCCCGCAGGGAAAAGCAGGAGCTTGAAGCGCAGCTAAGGCAGGCCCAGAAAATGGAAGCTATCGGAACCCTTGCAGGAGGCATAGCACACGATTTCAACAATATCCTTTCTTCGGTAATAGGCTATGCCGAACTTTCCCTTCAGGAGGTGGGAAAAGAGAGCGTCTTGCATACGAATCTGTCAAGGGTGCTCTCGGCCGGTTACAGGGCCCGGGATCTGGTAAAGCAGATTTTGACTTTATCCAGGCGCGGAGAAGCTGAATTTACCCCCGTGCCGATCGTTCCGCTGGTAAAGGAAGCCCTTAAAATGCTTCGCTCCACTTTTCCGGCATACATAGAGATCCGGGAAAAAATACTGAGCCATGAGATGCCCGTTGTTATTGCCGACCCCACCCAGATTCATCAGGTTGTTGTAAATCTTGCCACCAATGCCAAGCATGCTATCGGGGACGATGCAGGCGTGGTTGAAATAAGTGTTCAGCCTGTGTGCCTTGACGAGGATACCTGCAGGTTTGTTTCAAATCTGGTGCCCGGCGATTATGTGAAGATTACCGTAAGTGACACAGGCAGGGGTATTCCGGAAAAAGATCTGGATAAAATTTTCGAGCCGTACTTTACGACCAGGGAAAAAGGGCTTGGAACAGGTCTGGGGCTTTCAATAGTTCACGGCATTATAAGAAGCCATAAGGGCGGCCTCTCTGTGGAGAGCCAGCCCGGCAGTGGAAGCAGATTTCACGTCTATCTCCCGGTTGAGAGAAAGGAATTTGGCGACGAGATCCATGAAAAAGAAGAGGCCTGGCTTCCGGGAGGAAGCGAACGGGTGCTTTTTGTGGATGACGAGTTGTTCATAGTTGAATTGCAGCAAAAGAGCCTTGAATCCCTGGGCTACAAGGTAACGTCGAAAATCTCCAGCACAGAGGCCCTGGAAGCCTTCATGAAGAACTCGCACGGTTTTGATATCGTGATAACCGACATGACCATGCCGGAAATGAGCGGGCCCGGGCTTGTTTCCCGTATTAAAAAGATTCGTCCCGATATCCCGGTAGTTTTATGTACAGGGTTTGGAGACGGCCATCCCGAAAGTAAGGAAGGGGTGGACTGTCTTCTTGTAAAGCCGATAGGAAGAGAAAAAATGGCAAAAACCGTTCGGGCTCTTCTCGACGGGACCACCCCTCCTGATAAATTTTAGTTTCGGGCCATGACAGCACCTCATTGCCTTCTTACACACCTGGGGCTTTCGCCCAAAAAGCACATGGGTCAGAATTTTCTTACAGATCCCTCTACTGCAAAGATGATCGTGCGCAGAGCCCGGCTTGAAGATGCCGTGGTTGTTGAAATCGGCGCCGGGGTGGGCGCGCTGACCGTTTTTGCCGGATACTCTGCAAGGAGGGTTTATGCGGTTGAAAAAGACAGGGATTTGACAGGCATTCTCCAAGGGGTCCTTTCTGAACAGGGCGCGGAAAATGTTGAGGTTATAAATGAAAATATATTCGACCTGGATTTGTCAGCCATTGCAGAAAAGGAAAATACCCGCCTTGTGGTTCTCGGAAATCTTCCTTACAATATTTCCTCACAGGTGATTGTTTCCCTGCTTTTTCAGCGGCAGATAATAGAAAGGGCGGTTTTGATGCTTCAGTCTGAAATGGCAAGGCGCCTTTATTCCAACCCGGGTTCAAAAGAATACGGCAGGCTATCCGTGCTGACCGGCTACTGTGCATCTGTATCCAGGGTTGCAAAGGTGGGGGCACATCAGTTTTATCCCAGACCAAAGGTGGATTCAGAAGTAGTGGAGATTTACTTTGAGCCCCCCGCGCAAAAGGCCGAGGATGAAGAGTTCCTCTCGGCGGTGGTTAAGGCGGCATTCGGACAGAGGCGTAAAACTCTGAGAAACTCTCTGACAGGCGGTGACCTTGGAATCAATAAAAGACAGATAGAGGCCGCGCTGGCACGGGCCGGCATCAGCGGCTCCAGGCGGGCCGAAACTCTTTCGGTGTCAGAGTTTGTAAACCTTTCCAACATTCTTGCAGCCGTCCGCTAGATTTTTTTACTTTACACCTCCGGCTGTATCAGTTATTAATTTTGCTTTTCAGGCCAGGATCTAAATTAAATCAGGAGAGAGGATATTATGGCAAAAATGCAGACAATAGACGGAAATACTGCTGCTGTACATGTGGCTTATGCTTTAAGCGAAATCGCTGCAATTTATCCCATTACCCCGTCCACCTCGATGGGGGAGACAGCCGATGAATGGTCTGCTACTGGGCGTAAGAACATTTTCGGGCAACCGCTTCAGGTACGCGAACTTCAATCAGAGGCGGGTGCTGCGGGCGCGGTTCACGGTGCCCTGGCCGCGGGTTCGCTGACAACCACTTTTACGGCGTCCCAGGGCCTGCTCCTGATGATCCCCAATATGTACAAGATTTCGGGCGAGCTCCTGCCCGGGGTCTTTCATGTAACTGCAAGGTCAGTGGCAACCCATGCCTTGTCTATTTTCGGGGATCACAGCGATGTGATGGCGGTTCGCCAGACAGGTTTTACCATGCTGGCCTCGGGCTCGGTCCAGGAAGTTATGGATATGGCCCTGGTTTCTCATCTTTCGGCCATTGATTCCAGCGTTCCGGTTCTGCACTTTTTTGACGGCTTCAGAACTTCGAGCGAGATCCAGAAAATAGAGGTCATAGATTATGAAGATATGGCTGATCTGGTCAATTACGAGGCCATACGGGAGTTGCGGGCCCGGGCCATGAATCCCGAACACCCGCACATACGGGGCACGGCCCAGAATCCGGATATTTTCTTTCAGAACCGTGAGGCCTCAACCCCGTATTACCTGTCGGTTCCCACCACGGTGATTGAAAACATGGAAAAGGTGGGGAAACTCACCGGCCGCAACTATCATCTGTTTGATTATGTCGGCCATCCTGATGCAGACAGGGTTATAGTTGCCATGGGCTCGGGCACCGAGACCATAGAGGAAGTGACCAACCATTTAAACAAGAAGGGCGAGCGGGTGGGCCTGCTCAAGGTTCGCATGTATCGACCTTTTTCCATTGAGCATTTCCTTGCCTCTTTGCCGGGCTCTGTTGAGCAGATAACCGTTTTGGACCGGACCAAGGAACCGGGCGCCATAGGCGATCCGCTTTACATGGATGTGTGCAACGCGTTTATGGAATACGGGGAATCTCCGGATATTCATGCCGGCAGATACGGGCTCGGCTCCAAGGAGTTCACCCCGGCAATGGCCAAATCCGTATATGACAACATGAAGGCCCTTGCTCCCAAGCATCATTTCACCGTGGGGATAAGAGATGATGTTACTTACTCATCGCTTCCGGTTGATGAAAAGTTTGATACCGCCCCTGAAGGTACCATTCAGTGCAAGTTCTGGGGCTTCGGATCAGACGGCACGGTAGGCGCAAACAAGAGCGCTATAAAGATTATAGGCGATCATACCGACCAGTACGCCCAGGGCTATTTCGCATATGACGCAAAGAAATCCGGGGGCGTGACGGTTTCCCATTTAAGGTTTTCCCCGCACCCGATCCAGTCTACCTACCAGGTGCATTCCGCGGATTTTATAGCCTGTCATAAGGCAAATTACGTCCAGATCTACGATGTGCTCGAAGGCATAAAGCCCGGGGGAACTTTTCTGCTGAATTCGCCCTGGACGAAAGAAGACCTGGAGCATGAGCTGCCGGCCTCCATGAAGCGCATCATAGCCGGGAAAAAGCTTAAATTCTATAATATAGACGCAATTTCCATAGCCGAAAAGATCGGTCTTGGCGGAAGGATCAACATGATCATGCAGGCCGCCTTTTTCAAGGTGGCAAACGTGCTTCCCTTTGAAGAGGCCGTGGATTACCTTAAGAAGGACATTCAAAAAACCTACGGCAGCAAGGGCGACAAGGTCGTGCAGATGAACATAGATGCCGTGGATCAGGCCGTGGCAAATCTTGTGGAAATAGACTATCCTGCATCCTGGAAGGATGCCGGCCGCGAATCCCACCCGCAGGCCGATGAGCCGGATTTTGTCAAAAACGTCATGCGCCCGATGATTACACAGAAGGGCGATGAACTGCCGGTTTCGGCCTTTGAGCCCGACGGTATTTTCCCGCTTGGCACCACGAAATACGAAAAGCGGGGTGTGGCAATAAATGTTCCTGAATGGATTCCTGAAAACTGCATACAATGCAACCAGTGCTCTTTTGTCTGTCCGCATGCAGCCATCAGGCCGGGGCTGTTTACAGACGAGGAGTTAAAAGACGCGCCTGAAGGGTTCGGGACAATTGATGCTGTTGGCAAGGAGCTTAAAGGCTACAAGTTCAGAATACAGTTATATAGCCTGGATTGCCAGGGCTGCGGCAATTGCGCCGATATCTGTCCCTCCAAGAAAAAGGCCCTTGTAATGAAACCCATTGCAACCCAGTCTGAAAAGCAGGTTCCAAACGAGAGGTTTTTTGAAAGCCTGCCTGCCAGGGACGATCTTGCAAGACGCAATACAGTCAAGGGCAGCCAGTTTTATCAGCCGCTTCTTGAGTTCTCGGGTGCATGCGCCGGATGCGGGGAAACCCCTTATGTGAAGGTGCTTACCCAGTTGTTCGGGGAACGCATGATAATTGCCAATGCAACCGGGTGCAGTTCCATCTGGGGGGCTTCTGCGCCTTCCATTCCTTACTGCACCAACAAGAATGGCTTCGGCCCCTCCTGGGGCAACTCCCTGTTTGAGGATTCCGCAGAATTCGGCTACGGGATGGGGCTTGCCGTAAACCAGCGAAGGAAGTGGCTGGCGGATATGCTGCGCAACGCACTGGAATCCGATATCCCCGGAGAATTAAAGGACGCCATGCGCGGATGGCTTGAAAACACGGATGACGCCGAAGGCTCGCGAAAATACGGCGATCAAATGAAGCAGATTCTTGCCGGCATGGAAAGAAGCCCCATGCTGCAGTCTATTTACGACTTTGCCGACGTTTTTACAAAGAAGTCGGTCTGGGCGTTCGGCGGGGACGGTTGGGCATATGATATCGGCTATGGCGGGCTCGACCACGTGATAGCCTCGGGCGAGGATATAAACATTCTTGTCATGGACACGGAGGTTTATTCCAACACGGGCGGACAGTCCTCAAAGGCAACTCCCACAGGAGCGGTGGCCAAGTTTGCAGCCTCTGGCAAGAAGCTTTCCAAGAAGGATCTCGGCCGCATAGCCATGACATACGGCTACGTATATGTGGCATCAGTTGCCATGGGGGCAAACAAGCAGCAGTTGATGCGTGCCTTCATGGAGGCTGACAGATATAAGGGCCCCTCGCTGATTATCTGTTATGCTCCGTGTATCAACCAGGGCATCAGGGTTGGTATGGGAAAAAGCCAGGAAGAGATGAAACGGGCCGTGGAAACCGGCTACTGGCCGCTCTACCGCTTCAACCCGGAGCTGGAGAAAGAGGGCAAAAATCCGTTTATCCTGGAATCCAAGACGCCTGACGGCACCCTGCAGGAGTTTCTGGCAGGAGAGACCCGGTTTGCATCCCTGGAAAAGACATTTCCGGAGGAATCCGAAAAACTTCGCAGGCAGATCGAAGAGGAGGTTAACCGCAAATACAGGATTTTCAAACTGATTGCAGAGCCTGAGTCAATCTGTGATGAAAAGGAAGAAAAGACCGAAGGATCCGGTAAAAACAAGGAAGAATAAAAAATAATTTTTTGACTGGATAAAAAGGGGCGGATGACGCAAGGTCATTGGCCCCTTTGAATTTTTTGGTCAGGGACGCGGCTATGAACACAGGGAATAACAAGACCTCATATGAAACAGGTCAGGGCGGGTGCATCCGCTGTGGAACCTGCTGTGAAAAAGGAGGGCCTGCCCTTCACAGAGACGATTTGGCAAAGGTGCTGGAGAAAAGGATTTCACCGGAAAATCTTTATACCATCCGAAAAGGGGAGATGGTTTACGATAATGTCAAGGGCGGCCTGGTAAGAACCCCCGTGGAGATAGTAAAGATAAAGTCCGCCAAAGGGTCAAAGTCGTGCATCTATTATGATTCTGACAACAGGGCCTGCAGCATCTATGAAATCAGGCCTCTGGAATGCCGTATAATGGCCTGTTGGGACTTCGCTCCCTCGGAGGCGGCTTACGCTGTGGACCGGCTGAACAGGGAATCTGTTTTCGGTACCGTGGACTGGCTTATGGAGCTGATCCGCACGCATGAAGAAAAGTGCGGTTATGACAGGATAGAAGAGCTCTCCGGGAAAAGACTGAAAAATGGGCCCGGGTCAGCAGAGGAAATCATAGAGACAGTGCGCTACGATAATGAAATGCGGCGGGTCATACAGGAAAAAACAGGCATTAAAGCGGAAATGATGGATCTGATTTTCGGCCGTCCCCTGGAAAGTACCATTCCGGCACAGTTTGGCATAAAAATCATGAGAAATACCCCGCCCCCGTCTGAATCGTAACCATCCTGCAGATTCACCTATCCATCAAGCCAGATTCACCTATCCATCAAGCCTTAGTCACCTTTATAATAAATCTCGGGTCTTCTGCGGGGGAGAAAGTATTTCATGGGATGCCCGCGGACGGATTCCAGGTTTTCACGGGAGAGGTCCGCAACTGTCATGCTCTCATGCTGCCCGGTATATTGATCGCGTATTTTGCCCTCGGGCGAAAGCAGTAAGGCCACTCCGGGAAAAGACAGCCCGCAGCCGTTTGGGCCGACTGCATTGACTGCTGCAACATAAACTCCGTTGTCAAACGCACGGGCAGGCAGGTGACGCATCCAGGACGCAAGTTTTTCATCAGGGGATTTGCCGGGCGATGCATGCGGCATAAGGATAATATCGGCTCCTGACAGGGCCATGTTTGTGGAGAGTTCCGGGAAATGAGCGTCATAGCATAACTGGACGGCAATCCGCCATCCGGACACCTCAAATGGCGGGGGAATTTGCGCTGCAGGCGAAAAGGCCTTTTTTTCCGGGGGCCCGACATGCAGTTTTCTGTATATTCCTGATATACCGGATCCGGGTTCTGCCATCACATGAGCTGCATATGTTCGGCTGCCAGATTTTTCGGCCATTCCTGCCAGAACACGGATGCCGTGTTTATCTGCAATCTCTGCAATCCGTACTGAACAAGGGCCGGGGATGGTTTCCGCGGCATCGTGTATCTCTTCGCCCACGTGGTATCCGGTTGCACACAGCTCGGGAAAGCATGCCAGGTCCGCGCTTTTTTGCTTTGCTGCAGCCGTCCATTTTTCAATTTTCGAAAGATTCCCGGAAGTGTCTCCAACAACTGAACTGCATACAATAAGTGCGATGCGCATGCCGCTTTCCATGGCTTAAGCTTTACTTGAGGTTAAAATGCGCGCGGATCTTGTATACCCGCGTGGCCGGCAGGTTCAGGATTTCGCGTATCCCGGTCTTTTCTGAGATTTCTGCAAGGCTTTTTTCAATGTCTTCGCTCGTGGGGGCTATAAAAGTAAACCAGACATTAAAACTGTTGTTGCGAAGGTAATTATGGGTGACTCCGGGATAGCTGTTTACAATGCTTGTAAAATAGTCCAGTTTTTCCGGCGGCACTCTTCCGGCGCAAAGGGTGCTGACATAACCGAGTTTTTCCGGTGAAAAATTGCCCCCGATTCTTCGAATTATCTCCTTTTCCTTCAGGCGCCGGATCCTTTCGATCACTTCGTTCTCGCTAAGACCCAGTTCATCGCCTATTTTTGCAAAAGGTCTGGCATCGATGGGAAAATCCGACTGAATCCTGTTCAGCAGGGCTTTGTCGATATCATCTATTTCGCAGTCCATGTCCCCCGGGCCCTGTCGGATATTGTTTATTTGCACAGGTGCGCGCTGTTTTGCTGCTAAAACAAAAGCCCTGCGTTTTCGCGCAGGGCTTTTGTAGAAGTTTGCACTAAAGTCATGCCCGGCTTTGGTGCAATCGGTCTGACAGGTTTTATTACACGCAGCCTGTGGGCTTTGGAAGCCCCGCCATCTTGCAGGCGCCCTTGCCCGGTCCCGACGGAAAAAGTTCGTAGATGTGCTTGAGCTTGTAGCCGGTGAGCTTGGAAAGTACCCGGACCATTGGAGCGATTCCGTTTTTCTTGTAATAGTCCTGCAGTACGTTGATGACTTTCCAGTGCTCATCGTTAAGCTCGTCGATGCCTTCCTGCTGCTTAACGTATTTTACCCAGGTTTCATTCCAGTTTTCAAAGGAGTCGATGAACCCGTCTTCATCCACGTTAAAAGTTTGACCTTCAAATTCAACTGTCGGCATTTAAAATCCCTCCTTTAATTGTTTGTATTCAACAGGCCTCTTGCCAATTCTTCTTTATAATAAATATGATTTAAATTAGATAATTTAATAACTGCTCCCGGAATTGTCAATATTAAAATACCGTTCATCAATTTTGTGTGAGATTAATATTCCTTGGGAGTCTGGTTAAGCTGTTTTAAAGTAAATACAGGACCGTCCTTGCAGACGAACTCTTTTCCTATATTGCAGCGCCCGCACATTCCGATGCCGCATTTCATTCGGTTTTCAAGCGACATAATTATCCGGTCTTCTGTGTAGCCGAGTTTGTCGAGCACCGGCTGAGTGAACTTTATCATTATAGGCGGGCCGCATACTATTGCGTAAGTATCCTCTGTGCCGGAAGGAGCCTCCTGTTCGGTTATCGTGGGGACAAATCCGGTGTGATGCGGCCAGTCAGGATCATCTGTGCCGTCCACGGTTATGTGCATGTTAAGGTCGTCAAGACCGGCCCAGGCTTCAAGTTCATCCTTGTACAGCAGCATCCCCGGGGAACGGGCACCGTATATAACGTGAATGTCCTTGAATTTTTTACGGTTTTCCGGATCGAGCATGTATATGATTGAGGAGCGCAGCGTGGTAAAGGCAAAACCGCCGCCTATTATAACCACGTTTTTGCCCTCAAGCATATCCCAGGGATACCAGTTGCCCAGCGGCCCCCGGATGCCCATGATATCGCCTTCCTTCATGGAATGCAGATAAGACGTGACTTTGCCGGTCTTAAATACCGTAAACTTGACAAATCCCTTCTCCGTGGGCGAAGAGGCAATCCCGATAGGTATTTCTCCAAGCCCGGGTATCGATAGTTCTGCAAACTGACCGGCCCGGTAGGCGAATTTCTCCTCGTCTTCGGGATTTAAAAAGACGAATTTGAATGTCTTTAAGCTTTTATCCTCGGTTTCCGTCTTGATTTCATCAATGCGAACCGGGTATGGAATATATGGATTTTCCACTTCTAACCCCCTTTTGCTCTAACTCGCCGTTACTTCGCAGGTGCAGGATTCGGGATCATAGCTGTTCATCATGTTGCAGATCCTGCGGATATCGATATTGACAGGGCACAGGCTGACGCATCGGCCGCAGCCCGTGCACTGAATACCGTCCTCATATTTGTCCACATAGTATTTCAGCTTGTGCATGAACCGCTGGCGCAGCCTGTCCAGTTTTGTGCCTCGGGGGTTGTGGCCCGAGGCGTGATGGGTGAAAAGCGGATACATGCACGAATCCCAGTTTCTGATCCGGTAGCTTTGTCTGCCGTGGACTTCGTCCTGTACGTCAAAACACCAGCATGTCGGGCAGGCATAGGTGCACGTACCGCAGTTGATGCAGGCAAACGCAGCCTTTTCCCATATAATTGTTGCATCATAGAGATCAAGCAGGGACTGGTTTGCCAGATTATCAGTGTTTACTTTTGACGTGATTTTTGATTCAGCCCCGGTTTTTCTTTTTTCAATGGAATCTTCGGCCCCTTGTTCGGTATCCTTGTCCCATCCGGCAGCCCCGGCCAGTTTTTCTCCCTTATCAGTTAGAATTTCAGCCAGATAGTGATCCCCGTTGTCAACAAGCATTATATCCAGGTTTTGGTCGTTGTATGGACCTGAACCCGCGCTTGTGCAGAAGCAGGAAGGGCAGGGGGCGTCGCATGCAAGCCCCACAAGTGTCGTTGTTTCAAAAGCTTGCAGCCAGTATGGGTCCTTGTATTCATCAGTGTCGAAATTACGCCGGACAAGCGGCAGTGAATCCGCGTCGCAAGGCCTTACTCCAAGAACGGCCTTTTCTTCATAGTTCTTATCCCCGGGCTCATGGTATACCTTGTAGTCCTCGTCATTTTCATCCATGGAGCATTCAAGGATGATTTCAGATTGGGGATATATTACGTATTTCGGCGAAATCCTGGAGTTTACATACTCCATTTCCGGCTTTTGGCCGGGTTTTAGAGTCGCGAAAATATGATATGACTTTTCCCTGACAGCTCCGATCAGCCTGTAGTTGTCGTGCAGCTTTTCAACTCCGTCGGCCCATTCGTTTTTGTCAATCTTGATGACTTTCATGATAATTGCCCTTGTCAGCTGTTATGATTGAATGATCGCATTGTCTACTTTATAAACTCTTCAGGATCATCGGGTTTGTACGTGTCCAGAGGCGGCCGCTGTTCGGTGCTCATCCCGGCTTCCCATCCGTAAAGTTCGAAACAGTCCTTTTCGAGTTTTTTGGTAAAGTCCCTTACATTTATACCCACCGGGCATGCCCGTACGCATGCACCACAGTCCGTGCAGCGACCCGCGCAGTGATATGCCCTGAGAAAATGAAAGGTCCTCACATCAGTCGGGTCAATGCTTTTGCCTACCCACTGCGGTTTGGATTCATCCACAAAACACAGCGGGCAGTAGCACAGGGGGCATGCGTTTCTGCATGCATAACACCTTATGCAGGCTGATAGAAGATCATCAAAATGTGCCCACTTTTCCTCGGGACTCATGGCCTCTATTTCTTTTACCCCGGCATAGGGGTCGACCTCATCCCTGGTCTGCTCTTTGACCTCGTCTGCAACAAGTTCATCATATATCACAGGGTTGCGATGAACGCATATGCTGCAGTTTTGCTGGAGCGCTTCTGTTTTGTCAACGGTCTCCGAGAAGCCGTCGCCCGAGATGGTCACAGTGCCTTTTTCCTCGTCTTCTTCAACCGTTGTTATGGGACCGTCTGCCATGGCCGCCAGTTTGTGGCGATCCAGCATTCCCTTGCAGGGTATGCCTATAATATAGAGCTGTTCGCGTTTGATCTTGCCCTCGACAATATGGGTTGCAATGTTTCTGGAATTGCATCCCGTGGCGAGGATGCCGATTTTTTCCTGGCGGTCAGTTACGTAATTGGCCAGGTTCAGACCGCAGTTGCTGTCCCAGACAAACTCGTCGATTTCTTGCTGGTTTTGGGCAAAAAACGGCTGATGCATCAGCGGCACGGAGCCCTTTCTATAGCCGATGACCATGTCAACTTTGCCTTCCTCGAGCAGCCCCTTTGAGATCTCCTTGATCTTCTCCGTGTATGATTTCATGGCTATGCAACCTTCGGTTTTGTTTTGACGAATTTTTTCTCTTTGTTTTCCAGGGATTTGACCGCCTCGGTGACCTTGGTGGCAACATCGACGAACTTGGTGGATTCCGCCGAGGAGATCCATGAAAAATGCAGTCTTTCAGGTTCGATACCCATGTGCTCCAGGAGGTTTTTCATCAGGGCGAATTTTCTTCGTGCATAGTAATTACCTTCCAGGTAATGGCATTCACCCGGATGTCACCCTGATACCCAGACGGCATCGGCTCCCTGGCGCAGGCCCGCCAAAATGAATTTCGGACTCATGCGGCCCGTGCAGGGGATACGGATCACCCGGATGTTGCTCGGATACTCCATCCGGCTGACGCCCGCCAGGTCGGCTGCGCCGTAACTGCACCAGTTGCATAAAAAACTTAGAATTTTGGGTTCATTGTCTGCCATATGCATTAATCTCCTATACAGCTTCATTCATTTCAAATATCTGAGACATGATCTGGTCCGTGTCAAAGCCTTTTAAATGTATCGCCCCGGAGCGGCACGATGCCGTACAAAGCCCGCATCCCTTGCAAAGTGCGGGATTTATTTGAGCTTTTCCGGCATTACGGCCTTCTTCGGCAAAAGACGGGGCGTTATACGGGCAGATGGATACGCACACCCCGCAGGATGCGCAGAAAACCGGGTCAACTTCGGCAATGGTCCCGCTGCTAAATATTGAGGTCCGGGAAAGAAGCGTTACAGCCCGGGAAACAGCAGCCTTTGCCTGTGCTATGGATTCATCGATCGGTTTTGGGTAATGGGCCATGCCGCACAGATATACGCCGTCTGTTGCAAATTCGGCGGGCCCGAGCTTTGCATGGCGTTCGATGAAGAACCCGTCCTCATTCATGGGCACCTTGAAAAAGTTGGCGAGCTTTTCATCCGCAAACGGGACAATAGCTGTGGCCAGGGTCAGCAGATCAACATTTAACTCGACCGGCCTGTTAAGAATATGGTCGGTAACGGTAATTGCTATGCTTTTGTCTTTGACCTCGACCTTCGGCTTGTCCTCCAGGGTATAGCGGATGAAAATCACCCCTTCCTGCCGGGCCTGTTTGTAGAGGTATTCCTTCTCACCGTATGTCCGGATGTCCCTGTAAAGGATGTAGACGTTCATATCCGGATTTTTGTGCTTGAGCTCAATGGCGTTTTCAATGGAATGGGTGCAGCAGACCCTGGAGCAGTACATGCGTCCGGGTTCTCTTGAACCCACGCACTGGATAAAAGCAGCCCCGTTGATTTTTTCAAGTGAAGGATCTTTTTGCCTGAATTTTTCGTCAAGCTCCAGACTGGTAATGATTCTTTTATCTTTTTCGTATGAGTATTCATCCGGCGTGTGGGGTTGTGCGCCGGTGGCCAGAACAGCGGCGCCGTGTTCAATCTCTTGTTCTTTCCCGTTTTCTGTCAGGATTGTTTTGAAATTGCCCACAAACCCGTCCACATTCTGAATGCCGGTGTTTAGATGAAGCTTGATTCTGTCATGGGACGTAACCCGGGAAATCAACTGTGCCAGGTTTTCAGCCACCGGTTCGCCCTTTGCCGTATGATGCAGGTTGACCGCCTGTCCGCCAAGGTGATCGTCACGTTCGACAAGATGCGTTTCAAACCCCTGATCTGCAAGACTCTTTGCCGCAGACATTCCTGCAATGCCGCCGCCTACGACCATTGCCGTTTGATTAATCGACAGTTCGGTCTCTTCCAGAGGCTGCATCTGGGCAACCTTTGCAACCGCCATACGCACAAGGTCTTTTGCCTTTTCAGTGGCAAGCCCGGGGTTGTTTTTGTGAACCCAGGAGTCCTGGTTCCGGATGTTGGTCATTTCAAACAGGTACTTGTTCAGGCCGGCATCAGTGAGGGTTTCCTGGAAAAGGGGTTCATGGGTTTTGGGTGTGCAGGCTGCAACCACAATGCGGTTTAACTCCTTGTCCGCGATAATATTTGCCATGTTTTCCTGGGTGTCCTGGGAGCAGGAAAACATGTTTTCATCCACATATTCCACAAAGGGAAGGCTTTCCGCGTATTCCACAACTTTGGGCACATCGACTACCCCGGCAATATTGGTGCCGCACCTGCATATAAAAATACCAATTCTGGGCCTTTCTCCCAGCACGTTTCTCTCGGGCACCGCTTCTTTTTCTTTTGTCCGGGTGTTGCGGGAATCGGCCAGGATTTCGGCCGCGGCCGAAGCTGCGGCGCTTGAATCAATGACAGATTGGGGAATATCCTTGGGACCCTGGAAAGCTCCGCATGCAAAAATTCCTTGCCTGGAAGTTGCCACCGGATCAAATGTAGTGGTCTGACAGAAGTTGCCCGGGCTAAGATCAATGCCGAGATCCCGGGACATGGCTATCAGTTCGGGCGGAATCTGCAGGCCTATGGAGAGTACCACTATGTCGAATTTGTCTGTCTTTATATCGCCGTTTTCCGCGGCATAACGGAGCTCAAGTTCATCGGAGCCCTGGACCGGGGTTATCGTATGCACCCGGCTGCGTACAAAGTTTACTCCGCTTTTGTTTTTGGCGTTATCGTAGAATTTTTCAAAATCTTTTCCCGGGGTGCGCATGTCCATGTAAAAAATGGAGCAGTCCAGGGCATCTCCTGCGTGCTCCTTTGCAATAACGGCTTCTTTGACCGCATACATGCAGCAGACCGACGAGCAATATGCATTATCGCAGCGGTTCATGTCCCTTGAGCCCACGCACTGGAGCCATGCGATCTTTTTCGGCTCCTGATGATCCGAGAGCCGTATCAGGTGACCGCCGGTTGGTCCCGAGGCCGAGAGCATCCTTTCCATCTCCATGGAGGTAATCACGTTGGGATGGTCATAGTTGTAGAAGTCCAGGCCCGAGGGATCAAAGGGTTCAAAGCCGGGTGAAAGTATTACCGAGCCAACCTCCAGCTCTACGGTTTCATCCTCCATGCTGTGGTCAATGGCGTTGACCGGGCAGATCTCTGAGCATATCCGGCAGCCGCCGGCCTTAAAGTGCATGCACACGTCCCGGTCGATTACCGGGGTGTTGGGTACAGCCTGAGCATAGGGTACATAAATAGGTTTTCGTCCCTGTAGGCCCACATCATATTCAGACTTTATAGGCTCAGCTCTGTGTGTTGTGAAGTGCTCCTTTATCCTGTCGAGTGTAATATGTCCCGTAGGGCACATAAAAGCGCATGCCCCGCAGGCGAAACAGGCTTCAGTGTTGAGGCTGTATGCTGTATCTACTTTCGTGTCTATTCCGCGGCCAGTAAGGCTTATTGCGCGGGCTCCCATTTTTTCACAGACCCTTGTACACAATCCGCAGATAATACAAGTGTCTGCACCCTTGGTAAAACGGGTTTCAGTTACGCCGTACTTGTCAGCAAGTTCCCTGATTGCCGGGGTTTCCGGGCAGCGGGCCAGAAGCAGTTCCAGAATAAGTTTCCGGCCCTCGCTAACAAGTTTCGTGTCTGTCTTCACTTCCATGCCTTCCCAGATGGGGTAGTTGCAGGAAGTCACGAAACGAGTGCGTCGTCCGTCAAAAACCTCCACGGCGCAAATCCGGCACATTCCGGCCGGTTCAAGCGCTTTGTGATTGCAGAGGGTTGGAATTTCAACCCCGTATTGTTCGGCTACATCTATGATGTACTGACCTTCTTCGCCCTGAACAGTCTGTCCGTTAAGCTTGAAAGTAATCATTAATAGTCTTTCCTTTTATTAGCGGACTGTAAAATAGTTATCTGAGTTTGAAAGAACTTGCATTCCTGCATAGTCGTATTTTGTTTTTAAAACAATTTACGCCGGTCACTGGCAGGGACTTTTCTCTTTTCCCCTTTGCTGAAAGCGCGACGTGCATACACCGGCTGGACACTTTTTGTCCTTTATATGGGATTCGTATTCATCCCGAAAATATAAAATGGTTGTCAATACCGGGCTGGGGGCGGATGTGCCAAGAGCGCAAAGGCTGAATTTCTGCATCATGCTGCCCAGTTCCTCCAGGTGCTCAATGTCGTTTTTCTGGCCGTTTCCCTCACATATAGCGGTTAAAATTTCAAGCATTTGCTTGATGCCCTCCCGGCACGGGGTGCACTGGCCGCACGACTCTTCTTTGTTAAACTCCAGGAAATGTCGTGCGATTTCAACCATGCAGACATCCTCGTTCATTACGATCATCCCGCCAGCTCCCATCATGGAGCCAACCTCTGTTAATTTCTGAAAATCAACCGGGATATCAAGCATGCTTTCGGGAATGCAGCCGCCGGAAGGACCACCGGTTTGTACTGCTTTAAGATTCTTGTCGCCGACGACACCTTCGCCTATTTCAAAAACTATGTCCCTAAGAGAAACCCCCATAGGGATTTCAATCAGGCCTGAGTTTTTGATATTGCCCACCAGGCTGAAAAGTTTGGTTCCCTTGCTGTGCTCCGTGCCCATTGAAGCATACCATTCGGCGCCCTTTAATATAATAGCCGGTACATTCGCGTAAGTTTCCACGTTGTTAAGATTTGAAGGGCTGTTGCGAAAGCCTTTTTCAACAGTATGAACATATTTGGCCCTGGGCCTGCCGACCTTCCCCTCCAGGGAGGCCATCAATGCAGTTGACTCTCCGCATACATAGGCCCCCGCCCCAGTCGATATCTTAATATGAAAACTAAAGTCTGAGCCGCCGATATTATCACCGAGCAATCCGTATTCTTCTGCCGCCTTAATCGCGGTCACCAGCCTTTTGATTGACAGCGGATACTCATGGCGAACATAAATAAAGCCCTGTGAAGATCCGATAGCAAGCGCCGCGATAAGCATTCCTTCAAGAATGCTGTGAGGATCCCCCTCTATGATGCTTCTGTCAACATAGGCTCCGGGATTGCCTTCATCCGCGTTGCAGATTATATACCTTTCACCTTTTTGCTTTGCGCATGTAGCCCACTTGATTCCGGCGGGGAAACCTCCGCCGCCACGGCCTCTTAAACCCGACTCTCTTATTGTTTTTATTATTTCATCGGGCTTTAGCTCGTTGAGTGCATAAAAGAAAGCAGAATAGCCGTTTCTGGCGATGTATTGCTCAATACTGTCGGGGTCGATGTAGCCGCAGTTGCGGGTGACAATTTTAACCTGCCTGTTATAAAACGGAAGGTCTTCAATAAACGGGACTTCCTTGAAGGGGGTCACAGCATCCAGTGGGTTTTCGATGTCCTCCTCTATCAAGGAACGCGGATCGCGCACTTGGCCCAGAATCCAGTCCTTTTTGAATTTATTTTCAAGATGACTTTGAATGGTTTCGCTAATTTTGTCTTCAGTAATATTTTTATAAATAATTCGAGGCGTCCCGCTTTTAAATATTTCAACCAGCGGTTCCTTTTCGCAGAATCCTATACAGCCGGTTTGTCTTATTGCCACGCGGCTGTCTTCAGAAAATTCCTTTACCGCCTTTTCGTAGGAAGCCCGGGCACCATTGGCAATGCCGCACATGGCCATTCCGATGTTTACCTTTATGGAATCAGGATAATATAACTCCCTGGCGTATGTCCGCCTGATATTTTCAAGATCTTTTACAGACTGGATTTTCATTAATGCACCCATTGTTTTTTTATTTGTATTTGTCCAGGATCTTTTTTAACTGATCATCAGACGATAAATTACCATACATCTCATCGTTGATTTTTACCATGGGGCCCAAGCTGCAGCCGCCGACGCACCTGACCGTTTCCATGGTAAACCGATTGTCCGGTGTCGTTTCCCCTTCGGAAAGGCAGAGCATATTTTCAAGCTTTTCCCTTATTGTTTCGGCCCCCCTGACGTGGCAAGCCGTTCCCCTGCAGGTGGATATAATATTCCTGCCTCTTGGCTGCAGGCTGAAAGTGCTGTAAAAGGTTGCGACACCGTATATTTGACTCATTGGGACATTTATTTTGGCGGAAAGATAGTAGAGTGCGGCTTCGGGAAGATAAGTGTACCGGTCCTGGATAGCCTGAAGCATCATAATCAGGTTTTCCTTGTCCAGGTCAAATTCTTTTTCAATAATTTCATCCAGTTCCTTGTAATCTATAGCGGTAGATTCCGCGGTTTCCATCCTGGATGCCTCCTTCCTGTTTAAGCCCTTAGTAAGAAAAAAAATCTCTGCATTGGTAAATCGGCGCCCGGGTCGCTCTTTATTCGGCGACGACAGTCTGGGTCACCGGACAACTTTCAATACACGCCCCGCATCCTGTGCAAAGGTCCATATTGATGCTTCTGGCCCGTTTTCTTACTTTGACCTTAAAGTTTCCGGGTTTGCCGTCAATGGATTCCAGATCAGCGTATGTGATTAACTCTATGTTTAAATGCCGGCCGACCTCGACCAGTTTGGGCGAGATAATTCACATGGCGCAGTCGTTTGTAGGGAACGTCTTGTCCAGCTGTGACATCACTCCGCCGATTGACGGGCTTTTTTCCAAAAGGTATACGTAATACCCGGAATCTGCCAGATCCAATGCCGTCTGCATACCCGAGATCCCGCCGCCTACTACCAGAACGGAACCGATTGTTTCCTGTGCCATAGCGCACTCCTACAAAGATAAAATTAGATTGGTTACAGTAATTTTTTTCGGTCGTTATGTTAAAGCAAAGCAAACTCATGAATAAAAGCCTTTGATATCTATAATTCTTGATATTGTCAATGAAATTTTAGAATACTGCATCCATGGGTGCTTTCTCCGCGCCCGGCGAGACAGGTTTCAAAACTCCTTGCTCCCTTTCGGAACAGATATACATCGGCTTTTTGGGTTTGAAATTTTGGCGATACTTAATATAATGAAACTAAAAATAGTATAAAAATAATATACATTGTAATTTATTTATCATCAACAGAACCGGGGTGTCCATATGAATATCGCAATTGTTGGCGGCGGAGGTATGTGTTTGCGGTTGCTTGATTTTATTTTCAATAAAGGAATTCACATGGTTGAGCCGAACGTGGTTGCCGTGGCCGATCCAAAGGCCGAGGCGCCGGGCAGGCGCCGGGCCGAGGAACTCGGTATATTTGTAACCGAGGATTACAATGAGCTCTTTGACCGGGATGATGTTGATTTGATCATTGAATTGACGGGTAATATAGACATCTATAACGATATCCTCAGAAAAAAGAAAAATCATGTCCGGGCCCTGCCTCATACTATCGTTATGCTGTTCTGGGGGATAGACGATACCTCCAGGCAGGAAGGGGAAGCCGGGTTTCATGCCGGCAGCAAGAATAATGTCTATGAAGTCCTGATGAATCAATATATCCAGGAAGAGGCCATGGTCATAGACAAGGATTACCGCGTCATTGATATGAATGAGGCTATGTTAAACAAGCTTGGCAGAACAGGAGAGGAGGCTTTTGGCGAGTTTTGCTATAAAATAGGGCATCATCTGGATGAGCCATGTTCCGGGGAAAACCATCCCTGTCCATTAAACGAAGTATACGAGAAAAACAGGCCCTGCATGACAACACATATTCATCTGGACCAGGACAACAATGAAATATATTATTCCATTTCATGTTACCCTCTGACCAACAAGGGGCAAATAGTGGGCGCAATTGAAATACTTCGTGATATAACCCCCGAGATAAAAGTCCAGAAATCCCAGATGCACCAGGAAAAGCTGATGTCCATAGGCAGGTTGTCGGCGGGCATAGCCCACGAGATCAACAATCCGCTGACAACCATTATGACCTCGGCAATGATGCTCCAGGAGGAGCTTGACACCAAGGACGAGATGTATGAAGAATTGCAGATAATCTCAAACGAGGCCCAGAGATGCCGGAAAATCGTCCAGAGCCTTCTTGATTTTGCCCGGCAGACAAAGCCCATGCAGAAGCTGCATGATATCAATGACATTATACAGGAGAGCATATACCTGACGAAAAAACAGGCCGAATTCAATGATATTGAAATACAAACCGACCTTGCAGAGACCATGCCTCAAGTTTATGTTGATAAGGAGCAGATCCAGCAATTGGTAATAAATCTGATCTTAAACGCGGTGGAAGCCACGGATCCAGGGGGACAAATAACCATTTCCACTGAATGCCCCCGGACTGCGGATAAGATTTACATGCATGTTGAAGATACGGGCAGGGGCATTGCCAGAGAGGACCTGGGAAGAATATTTGACCCCTTTTTTACCACCCGCGAATTCGGCACCGGCCTGGGACTTTCGATATCCCACAGCATAGTGGAAAGACACGGCGGTGAAATCAAGGTTGACAGCCGGCCCGGGCAGGGCACCAGGTTTACCGTTATCCTGCCGGCAGGAGGGGATGTTCAGGAATGACTGAAAAACAGTCGCCGCGCATACTTATAATAGACGACGAACTCCAGATCTGCCGCAATTGCTGTAGGATCCTTTCCAAAAATGCCTATCAAACCGAATATGCTTTAGACGGCAGAGCCGGCCTGGAAATGCTCGGTAAAAACCATTATGACGTGGTTATAACAGATGTCCGCATGGGCCAGGTCGGCGGTACGGAAATTTTAAAGTGGATCAGGGAAAACCGGCCGGAGACTATGGTGATAATAATCACCGGCTATGCAAGCATTTCTTCGGCCGTGGACCTTATGAAGACAGGGGCGTTTGATTATCTGCCCAAGCCGTTTACCCCTGAAGAGCTTCGACGGATGGTATCAGAAGCCCTGGAACAGCAGCAGGTGGTCAGGCAAAACAGGCGTTTGATGGAGGGCTCCCGGTTTACCGGCCCTTTGGTGTCCCATCAGCTTGTAGGAAACAGCCCCCAGATCCGGAAAGTTGTTGAAATGATCCAAAAAGTGGCTGACACGGACGCCACGGTCCTGCTGTGCGGCGAGAGCGGCACCGGCAAGGAGCTTGTTGCAAGAGCTATTCATGCCAACAGCAGCCGGCATGACAAGGTCTTTTTCGGTGTGGACTGCGGGACCCTGTCGGTCGGCCTCCTTGAAAGCGAACTTTTCGGATACCGGAAAGGCGCTTTTACAGACGCCAAAAAGGACAAGGCGGGCATATTTGAACTGGCGGACGGAGGCACTGTTTTTCTGGACGAAATAAGCAACACCACCCCTGATATCCAGGGCAAGCTGCTGAGGTTTTTAGATACCCAGGAATTTTTGCCTCTCGGTGATACCACACACCGCCGGGTGAATGTAAGGCTGATTTTTGCCACAAACCGGGATTTAAAGCAGATGGTGGCTGAAAAAACATTCAGGGAGGATTTTTATTACCGGATTTTTGTTTATCCGATTTACCTGCCTCCCGTAAGGGAGCGCAAAAGCGATATCCTGCCCATTGCCTATCATTTTCTCGGCCAACTTAATATACAGAGGGGAAAGTCCATCTCCGGTTTTGACGATGAAGCCGCAAACAGGCTTTTAAACTATCACTGGCCCGGCAATGTCAGGCAGTTGCGCAATACCGTGGAGCGGGCAGTGATTCTTTGCGAGACAGATACCATTACTGTTCAGGATTTGCCCCATCTAAGCGATCTCGGCGATATTGAGCGTCTTATTGAATACGTTCCTGAAACCAACGAGGATCTGATACAGGTGAAAAAACAAATAAGACAGAAGGCCGTGGCCAGGGTGGAAAAAAACTTTCTGCTCCATGCCCTTGAGCAAAACGGCTGGAACATTTCGCGCGCAGCACGTCAGACAGGGATGCAGCGGCCCAATTTTCAGAATCTTATGAAAAAATACGGCATCAGGGTTTCGGCAAGATAAGGTTTTTCATTGTTTTGCCTGCCGCAATTAGGGTTATACACCTGTATGTTTTTTTTATACAGCATTTAGCGCTTTTCTTTATCCCCCGCGATTGTATCAATGACTTTCTCCCCCATGCTTGAATCGTACCTGATAGCCGCCTTTTTGGTGTATGCAGGAAAGCTGCACCTGAAGGATGCCGGAGAACTAATCTGAATAGTTTTTTTTCGGTATTTCAGACAGTTATATTTTTTTATGCGTTATGGCATGCAACCTGCAAGAATTAAAGACAAAAACCGAATGATCACGGAGCGAATAAACAACTTTTTACGAAACCATCAATGTTTGATCATAAAAAATAAAATTTTACCGGGCCGGCAAAGGTCTAATAAAAGGAGGAAGATGAAATGACTGAAAAACAAAAAGTCCTTGTTGTGGATGACGAAAAGCATATTTGCGAAAACGTGAAAAATATTCTTGCCAAAAACGATTTTGAGGTTGAAGAGGCCCACAGCGCCCAGGAGGCTTTGGAGAAAATGGGCGGTGATTCTTTTTCCCTGCTTATTTCCGACATGGTGATGCCGAATATGAACGGCCTGGAGCTGGTCAAGCAGGTAAAGGAAAAATGGCCATCCACAAAGGCGCTGATCATGACCGCGTATGCTTCCACGGATACGGCTGTCAAAGCCATTCAACTCGGCGCGCTCGATTACATCACCAAGCCTTTTACCCCGGAAGAGCTTCGCGAGATCGTCAATCTTGCAGTCTCTGACAAGCTTGCCGAGGCACCGGTGCCAGAGCAGCTAAAAGAGCGGATTAATGTAATCGATATTGACCTTCCCTTTGATGCAGACGAGGTGGCCAAATATACCGGAGAAGATTATGTCAAGAATCTGAGCCGTTCGGACATGCCCGTAGTGGAAGTAAACAAGCCTGAACATTACTGCGAGGTCGGCCAGATGGTTTGCGAGATTTTCAAAAAAATGGGCAAAACCTGCAAGGCGGGGGTAAAAAAGCAGGAATGCCCCCAGAAAAAGTCAAAGGCTGGCAAAGCCGGCAAGGGCCGGGATGTGAAAAAACTGATCGGTGTTGATATGCCGTTTAATTACGATGAAGTTGTAGCCCTTACCGGACCCGAGTACGTTGCCAACCTGCAGGGGGAATTTGCCTTCATGCCCTATGAGGAGCTAAAGCAGCGCACCAGGGAGATGATGCAAGATAAGGATAAAAAGGATGCAAGCGTAATCGGATTTTCGGAGCGCAAGGCAAATGAGAAGATTCTTGTTATAGATGACGAGCCTTATATTACAAAAAATGTAAGGAAGATTCTTGCCAAGGAAGGCTACGAGGTGGAACAGGCAACAACAAAGCAGGAGGCGCTCGAACAGATTAAGGAAAAATCATATGATCTGGTTTTGCTCGATTTGAAAATTCCCGGGGTCAAGGGTATGGAATTGCTCAAAGTGGTTAGAGAGCACTTGCCGGAAGCCAGGGTAATTATTATCACGGGATATGCCAGCATCGAAAGCGCCAAGGAAAGCGCAAGACTCGGGGTTTTCGACTACCTGCACAAGCCGTTTACACCCGAGGAGATCCGGGATGCAACCGAAAACGCCATGAACCTTGCGGCTTGATACGGATATATACACATACATATCCCCGGTCCGGGCTCGGTACGGACCGGGGATTTTTTTGTGTTATTTTCCCGGGGAAAGAAATTTTTCAATCCTGCCGCCGATCCCTTCCAGATCATCCGGAGAGGTCCATATAATTTCCGGATCCTTTCGAAACCATACAAGCTGGCGTTTGGCATACCGCCTTGTATCTCTTTTCATCTGATCCACTGCGTCCTGCCATGACAGTTTTGCGTGCAGATAATCGGTCATATGCCTGTAGCCGAGCGACTGCATCGGTTTTAATTCCGGGCCGTAGCCTTTTTCCAGCAGGCCGCGGACTTCGTTGAGAAGGCCGCCTGCAATCATTTTTTCGACCCTCCGGTTGATCCTTTCGTAGAGTTCTTGGCGTTCAATGCAGAGTCCGATTTTCAGGGCGCAAAACGGGCTGTCTGCAAATCCGTGGTTCTGCTGGTATTCGGATATGGGCCGGCCTGTGACTTGGTAGACTTCCAGGGCCCTGATTATTCTGTAGGTGTCATTGGGGTGTATCCGGCCGGCGGCCTCGGGGTCACATGCGGCCAGCCGGTCGTGGAGGTATCTGCTTCCCTTCAACCCCGCCTCGCTGCGTAGCCTTTGTCTTAGCTGCGGCCTTGAAGGTGAGACCTGAAACAATCCGTGGAGCAAAGCCTTGATATACAGCCCGGTACCCCCGATAATCAGGGGGAGCTTGTTTTGTTTTTCCAAACCGGCAACCGCATCCCTTGCCTCTTCGGCGTATCTTGCGGCATCGTAAGGTTCGTCCGGGTCGGCCACATTGATCATGTAGTGGGGAGCTGTTGCCAGTTCAGCCGCGTCCGGCTTTGCCGTGCCGATGTCCATGTATCTGTATATCTGCATGGAATCGGCACTGACAATCCCGCCGTTTAGTTTGCGTGCCAGGGCCAGGGAGAGCCGGGTTTTGCCGATGCCGGTAGGACCGCATATAACAACAATCTTTGGCCTGGGCATGGATTAAACTATCATCAACCCGGATTCAGCGGTCTTACCGCAATCCGGTCACGGTTTTTTCTTCCGGATCCACTACCCCGAGCTGAAGTGCATAGCGCACCAGTGATGCCGTGTTTTTCATGTTCAGCTTTTCCATCAGGTTGGTGCGGTGCTTTGCCACGGTCTTGGGGCTTATTGCAAGCCGTCCTGCAATTTCATTGGCTGTGGCACCCTCTGCTATCATTCTGAATATTTCCTGTTCACGCTTGGTCAGCTGATCGTAGGTTCTTGGGTCGGGTGTTGTCGCATCTTTTTTCAGGTATTTGTTTATAATGTCAGCGTTTATTTCGGCGCTCAGGAAATACTTTTTTTCAGCGGCCGTGTGTATGGCGCCGAGCACCTCCTCAAATGGGCTGGTCTTTAAAAGATAGCCTCTGGCCCCCGCATGCAGGGCTTTCCTGATATAGTCCTGTTTCTGGTGCATTGTAAGGATGACCACTTCCGTGTTTTTCGAGGCCTGCTTTATTCGCTCTATGGCCCCGGCTTCGCCCAGATCCGGCATGGAAACATCCAGGAGCAGTACATCCGGCCTGGCTTCTTTGAGTTTTTTTGTCAATTCATCGCCGTCTGCCGCCTCGGCCGCGACCTTGATGTCTGCCTGCCTTTCCAGGAGCGCCTTTAAGCCCTCCCGGACCACGGCATGATTGTCTGCAAGCATTAGTTTGATTTTCGCCATAATCGTCTCTTCTTTTCGGTATTTGTGAAGCATTCGTGTTTGTGTTGTTTGTGCAGTCGCGCTGACAGAATCGCTATGTAAGATCCAGAAGCCCTATCCTGGCCGCGTAACGCACAAGCGAGGCCGAATTTTTAAGCAGGAGCTTTTCCATGATGCTCATCCGGTGCTTTGCCACGGTCTTCGGGCTGATCCCGAGTTTTCCGGCAATCTCTCCGGTGGTGGCGCCTTCGGCAAGGAGCCGGAATACCTGCTGTTCGCGTCTGGACAGCCTTGAATATTGGTTGGTTTCAGCAGGGGTCTCCTGTTTGTTCATAAAGGTGTCGATTATTTCAGCGCTGATTTCAGGGCTTAGATGATAACCTTTGTCATGCACTGTACGAATGGCGGTTATGATTTCGGAAATCGATGCTGTCTTTAACACGTAGCCCTTCGCCCCTGCCTGCAGGCAGTCGCGGACGGTTTTTCTGCTTTTTTCGGCTGTAAGGACTATGATCTCGGTTCCGCCGCCTGCCTGCCTGTAGTGCTTTATGGCATCCGCGCTTTCAAACCCTGGCACCGAAGGTTCAACAACAGCAACATCGGGTTTTACTTTTCCGATCATTTGCAGCGCTTCTGCGCTGTCAGAAGCCTCGGCCGCAACTTCCATATCAGGCCGGCCGGAAAGCAAGGTCTTTATTCCCTGCCGGACTACCAGTTGATTGTCCACAAGTATTAGTTTGATTTTCATTTCCATCTGGCCGTTCCTTGTCTGGTTTTCTGTGGTTTCGGTTTCAGGCCGTCGCGTGCAAATGCCTTTCCGCTTCGTTTATGCGGAAGCTAAACAAAAGGAAGCGGTTTGCCGGTTCTGTAGGCAACTGCCTGGCAGGTTGCAACCAACCGCCCTGTTTTTTCGATAACCTTTATGTCATAGCTCGCTGTTTTCCGCGAACCGCTGATTTCAGTGGCTTCGGCATACAGTGTCATCGGTTCCGAGGGGCTGCTGATATAAGTTACATTTATGTTTAAAGCTACTGCAATAGTTCCGCAGGTCTGGCTTGCGGTTTCAAACGCCTCGTCTATCAGAGAAAAAATGGCGCCGCCATGGGCCCGTTCATATATGTTTGCCATTGATTCCGGATCATACGGCATCTCGACTTTTGAAAAACCCGCTCCAAGATCCAGCAGCTTCATACCCAAAGTCCGCGCAAGCGGTTCGCCTTTTACAGCCTCGTAAATTGCCTTTTCAATTACCGGATCGATTTTGTCAGCGGTTTCGGTTCTCAAGGCGCCTACCCGGTATTTCTCAGTCTTGCCACCCGGTCTGCAATAGGCGGATGAGTGGAAAAAATCTTCATGAGACTCCGCCCCGATACGGGATTGGCGATGAACATGTGGGCCGTTGAAGGATCTGCCTGTATAGGAATCCGCTTTGTGTAATCGTCAAGTTTTTCAAGCGCGCTGGCAAGCCCCTCGGGGTTCTGCGTTATTTGCGCCGAGGTTCCGTCTGCAAGATATTCCCTGGAGCGCGAAATCGCGGCCTGGATCAGAACCGCTGCAATAGGGGCGATAATGGCTGTTGCAAGCAGGCCGAAAATTCCACCCCCTTCGCCTTCATCCCTGGAGAATCCGCCGAAGATCGCAGCCCATCTTGCAAGGCTGGCAATAATCATTATTGCCCCTGCCATAGTGGCCGCAATGGAGCCGATCAAAATGTCCCTGTTTTTGACGTGTGCCAGCTCATGGGCAAGAACTCCCGCGAGTTCCTGCCGGTTCATATAGCGAAGCAGTCCCTGGGTTACCGCCACCACGGCATTTTCAGGATTTCTGCCGGTAGCAAACGCGTTGGGCGCTTCCTGGGGCAGGACACAGAGCCTGGGCATGGGAAGTCCTGCGCGGTCGCAGAGTTCTTCCATGATTTCGTAGAGCTCCGGCTCCTCGTCTCTTCCGACTTCCCGCGCTTTATACATTTTAAGTACTATTTTATCCGAATACCAGTAAGAAAAGAAATTCATTGCCCCTGCTATTATCAGGGCTATAATCATGCCGCCGGTGCCTCCCAGTACCCTGCCTATTGCTATTATGATTACCGTGAGTACTGCAAGAAGGAGTGTTGTTCTGATACGGTTTCCCATTTTTGTGATGATTCCCGTTTTTAATTGTTATATATTTTCAGTGATTGATAACCGGTTATATGTAAACGAGTTTATTTAATTTGTAAATATAAGACAGATTTCCGGGAGTTCAAGAAGAGAAGATTATGATTTTGTCTCAAAATAACGACGGCGTCTGAGCAGATCTATCCACCGGGCCATAAGCAGGGCCAGCTCCGAGGGAGCGTCTGCCGGTTCATCTTGCAACCGGTCTTTATGGCCCTGGGCCTTATATAACCGGGCAAGGGTATGGGTATACGGTAGATGGAAATCATTCATTTTCATTATCTCCGGAATCCGCCATAAATTTGAAGACAATTTCGTCCCGGGCCACCATGTGAAGCTCCTGCCGGGCAATATGTTCAATATATTCGGGATCGTTTTTCAGGCGGTTGATGGTTCTGTAAAGGGCTATATTTTTCTTTTCTATCCGGGCGTTTTTTTCCTGTACAGTGCTTAGGTTCTGCCCCATGGATCTTAGAGCCAGAAGGCCGTGGCCACCGAATATAATCGCCAGCAGATAAAACCCCATTACAAATGCCGCGGCCCAGAGAAAGATATCTGCCAGGCGTGATTTGTCTGAAACCAATTTCAATTTCGTTTCACCATTGAAACCAATGATTTTAATTCGCCGCGCTGCAATACCGCAGCACATGCTGAATATACCATAACACCTGCAAATATCGCCGCAAATACATTTGCCAGCAAGTATAATGCGCCCCCTGAATAATCAGGCGGAAACAGTCTGTGCCACCAAAGAAGCACACCTGCCATTATTCCTGAACATAGCACAGTTCTGCCCATGGAGACAACGATCTTTTTCCAGTAAGGACCCCTCATACGCTTATTAAGTACCGACGCAAGAAGAAAAAAATTTATCATGGACCCGAGCGAGGTGGCAAGTGCAAGCCCGCCGTGGCTAAGCGGCCCCATAAGGATAACCCCGAAGGCAATGTTTGCAATTATGGAGTAGACAGCCATTTTTACTGGTGTTTTGGTGTCCTGCATGGCGTAAAATGTTGATACCAGTATGCGTACCCCGGAAAAGGCCCAGAGTCCCACTGAATAATGAAAAAGAGCGTATGCCGTAAGCTTCATGCTTTCAATATCAAAGGCACCGCGCATAAACAAAAGGCCGACTATCGGCTCCCGCAGCACTATGAGTCCCGCCATGGCCGGCACTGTAATAAAGAAAATCATGTTCATGGAGTAGGCGAAAGTCTCTGCGAGACCTTCATAGTCTTGGGCTGAAGCCTGTCTGGACAGGCTAGGCAGAAGTGCCACAGATGCCGATATGGCGAATATGCCCAGGGGAAACTGAACCAGCCGGTCTGCGTAATACAGGTAGGATACGCTTCCTTCCGGCAGCAGGGATGCCAGAAGTGTGCCCACCAGAATGTTGATTTGGTATACCGCTGCCCCGAACACCGCCGGCCCCATAAGAAGACCTATTTTTTTCAGGGCCGGATGCCACAGAGGTGCTTTCCGCCATATTACCACCCCTTTTTTGACCAGAAACGGCACCTGCAAAGCAAGTTGAATCACCCCTCCTGCGAGCACTCCTATGGCCAGACCTATGACAGGAGTATCAAGATAAGGGGCTATAAACAGGACTGCTGCGATCATGGTCAGGTTTAAGAAGACCGGGGCCAGGGCGGGGGCGGCAAAGTGCCCCAGGGCGTTTAAAATGCCCATGCTCAGGGCCACCAGGCAGATAAAGATAATATACGGAAACATAATCCTGGTAAGGGTCACTGTAAGGGCGTATTTGGAGCCGGCAAACCCTGGTGCCACAACTTTTACAATCAACGGGGCCCCTGCTATGCCTGCAATGGCGATTATAACCAGGATAAGGGAAAGCATCCGCACTGCGGAGCGCGCCAGTGCAAAAGCCTCTTTGCGGCCGTATTTGGTCATTTGCTCGGTAAATACCGGGACAACCGCCATGCTGAGGGTGCCTTCTGCAAACAGCCGCCGTAGCAGGTTGGGAATGCGAAAAGCCACAAAAAAGGCGTCAGACAGAAGTCCCGCCCCGAAAAACCAGGCGATCACCATATCCCGGACAAAACCGAGGATTCGGCTCAAAAGGGTTGCCAGCCCGATAATCCCTGCGGCCTTTGTAAAGTGTCTTTTCTCGTCCATGATTCCGGATATTTGCAATATTCTTTCTGATAGTCAAAATTTTTGTGAATTTTTTAAAAAAACAGTTTATACGGCGACCATTTTTTGGCTTGACATAATCCACGGTAGGGGTTATTAAGTTTTGTCTAATGTAGCCTTTAAAGGATTTTTTTCAGGCGCATTAAATTTCAGCAAAGGAGAGTAGTAATTTGGCCAATCACAGATCGGCGCTCAAAAGGATCAAGCAGAACAGCAAGCGGCGAATGCGCAACAAAATGGTTAAGACCCGGGTTAAGACTTCGGTTAAGAACGCGCTTTCCGCGGTCGAGAAAAACGGCGATGTAGCAGGCGAGATGAAAAAGGCACAGTCGGTCATTGACAAGGCTGCGAAAAAAAGGATATTGCACCGCAGAACCGCCGCCCGCAAGATTGCACGCCTGAGCCGCAGGGCAAATACGTCGGCATCCGTATAGACTAGAAGTTATCTGTCATTCGATAATAAATCCGCTCTGCCAGTCTTGTCGAGAGCCTGGCAATAGCGGATTTTTTGCGTTGTTCTGTTGCAAGCTTGTTGCCTGAGGCCTCATATTCTTCAGAGGCTGAAATATCGTTTGCAGACCACAATACTTTGCCCGCGGGGTCCAAAAGTTTTACATCCACTGTTACAGTAATTCTCCGCTCTGCCGTGGTATGGGAACTGATATGTGAGATAGTGGAGCTTTTTGCTGATTTGATAACACCGGTTAAAACAGCCCCGGCCTCTTGCCTGTTCGATATTGTGGCTTTTGCAGCCCTGTTAAATTCATTTGTGATATCGTTGGTTATTATCGACTCAATGCCTGTTTCCCCTGAGCGGTTTTTAAAGGTTTCTACAGCCAGCTTTTCGAAATTGCCGGGAAGTTTGCCCGCTCCGGAAAACCTGTAGCCGCAGGCCGCCAGATACGCGATGCAGCAGGCAAGCAGGATGTTCTTAAATGCGGTGCGGGCGGGTATTCCCATTATGAGCTTCCTATACCACGATATTGACAAGCTTGTCTTTTACCGTGATCACTTTCTTTACAGGTTTGCCGGCAATAAAGCGGGTTGCATTTTCATCGGAAAGGGCGCGCTCCTTTATCGTTTCTTCGTCTGCATCAGCCTCTATCTCAAATTTTCCCCGCAGTTTGCCGTTGACCTGAATTACTATGAGGCGGGTGTCTGTACTAAGAGCGTCTTTTCTGTATGAAGGCCATTTTTCATTTGCAAGGCTTCCGGCCCTGTTTCCAAGAGCCGCCCAGAGTTCCTCGGTAATATGAGGGACCATGGGCGAAAGAAGCAGGACCGCTGTCTCCAGTGCATGCCTCATCACGCCGGCCACCCGTTGTTCCGCCTCATGCGGGTTTAATTGCGATTCAAGGCCATACATTGCATTTACCAGCTCCATGACCGCGCTTATTGCCGTGTTAAAGTGAAATTTTTCCTCTATGTCATCTGTGACTTTTTTTATGGTCTGATGTGTCTTAATGTAGAGATCTCTTGCCGCTCCGCCAAGACCGGCTGGTGGTCCGTCATAGGGCGGAGTTTCACTGAGAGCCGAAATCCAGTTTCCGGCAAGGCGCCATATGCGGTTTAAAAACCGGGAACCTCCCTCAACCCCCTGGTCGCTCCATTCCAGATCCCGCTCTGGCGGTGAGGCAAACAGGCAGAACAGCCTCACTGTATCGGCTCCGTAGTGTTCCACCATCAGGTTGGGATCAATTATGTTTTTCTTGGATTTCGACATTTTTTCAACCCTGCCGAGTTCGGCCGGGCATCCGCATTTTTTGCACAAAATCTTTTCATCCCGGTATTCGGTTTCCTCCGGATACAGATATCCGTGCTCCGGGCAGCGCTGGGTCTCCTTGCACACCATGCCCTGGGTAAGAAGCCTGGTAAAAGGTTCCTTGAAGGCGACCAGTCCAAGGTCCTTCAAGACCCTGGTAAAGTAGCGCGAATAAAGAAGATGCATTACCGCGTGTTCCACGCCGCCTATATACTGGTCCACCGGCATCCAGTAATCCACCGCCTCCGGGTCGAACATGCCCTTGTCATAATGGGGGCTGCAGTAGCGTTCAAAATACCAGGAGGATTCGACAAAAGTGTCCATTGTATCAGTCTCTCGCCGGGCGGGGCCGCTGCATTTCGGACATTTTGTCTTTACAAACTCCTCGTGAGAGGCCAGGGGAGATCCTCCGCCTTCGAGCAGGTCGATGTCTTCGGGAAGAACCACCGGAAGATCATTTTCGTTAACAGGCACTATGCCGCATTTTTCACAATGGACCACGGGTACGGGGGCTCCCCAGTAACGCTGCCTGGAAATGCCCCAGTCGCGCAGTCTGTAGCTTACCTCACGTTTGCCTATGCCCTGCTTTTCAAACCAGTCAATAAGGTCTTCGTATGCCTCCCTGTTGTGCATCCCGTTAAACGGGCCGGAATTTATCATTTCCCCGTCGCCGGTATATGCCTGCTCTTTTGCTGTTTCCTCTGCTTCTTCTCCAGACGGTTTTATCACCGGGATTATTTCCAGGCCGTATTTGCGGGCGAATTCAAAATCACGCTGATCATGGGCAGGAACAGCCATTACCGCTCCTGTGCCGTATTCCATGAGTGCGAAATTGGCCGTATAAATGGGAATCTTCTTGTTGTTAACCGGGTTGACGCACCAGGCATCCAGAAAGATGCCCTCTTTTTCCCTGTTTTCAAGCATTCGGTCCGTACGGCTTTCCGCGGCCATTCGCGCGACAAAGTCGGTAACACCGGATTCCTGGCCGGTTCCTGCTGCAAGCTGCTGCACAAGGGGATGCTCAGGAGCGAGCACCATGAAGGTTGCACCATATATAGTATCCGGCCTTGTGGTAAAAACGGCAATGGTTTCATCTGTTCCGTTTACCGGGAACCGGATTTCAGCGCCCGTGCTTTTACCGATCCAGTTTTTCTGCATTGTAAGCACTTTTTCCGGCCAGCCCGGCAGCTTGTCGCAGTATTCAAGCAGATCTTCAGCATAATCGGTAATCCTGAAAAACCAACCCCAAAGCTTTTTCTGTTTTACCTGCCGCCCGCAGCGCCAGCAGCAGCCTGCTTCCACCTGCTCGTTTGCCAGAACAGTCCGGCAGGTTTCACACCAGTTTACAAAGGACTCCTTTCGATAGAGCATGCCCCTTTCATACATGCGCAGGAAAAGCCATTGTTCCCATCTGTAATAATCAGGATCGCAGGTGGCCAGCTCCCTGTTCCAGTCGTAGCTGAAGCCGAGGCGTTTTAACTGCTTTCTCATGGTTGCGATGTTTTCGTAAGTCCATTTGGCCGGGTGGGTGTTGTTGTCTATGGCCGCGTTTTCCGCGGGCATGCCAAAGGCGTCCCAGCCCATTGGATGAAGCACATTATATCCGCACATCTGCTTATATCGGGCAACAACATCGCCTATTGTGTAATTTCGAACATGTCCGATATGGATCCTGCCCGAAGGGTAGGGAAACATTTCAAGAAGATAATATTTTTCCCTGGACGTATCCTCCGGCGCCGCAAATATTTCATTTTCTTCCCAGACCTTCTGCCATTTTGGCTCTATTTTTTTGGGATCGTATCGCTGCTCCATTTTTCAATGCCGTCCTTTTTCATTTTTGATTGTTATAATCCCAATTCTCATGCCATACTATGGATCAAATATCAAGACCGGGAAGACTATATGCCAGAAATCGTTTGACTTGTAGTCTGTGATTTCTTATTTAACAGCACAATCCGACCAGGAATTTAAATATACGTTCAATTTTGAGCCATGATAATGCATACTGATGCAATACGGCTGGATGCGGAAAATAAAAGACCTTTTAGGGAAAAAGACTAATATGACCACCAAGATTTTGATAAATGCCGTGGATCCGGAAGAATGCCGGATCGCAACCGTAACGAACAACAGGCTTGAAGAATTCCATGTTGAGACCTCGGCAAGGGAAATCACCCAGGGAAATATATACAAGGGGATTGTCTCAAGAGTGGAGCCCAGCCTTCAGGCGGTTTTCGTGGATTACGGCGCGGAGAAAAACGGCTTTCTTCAGAAACAGGAAATACATCCCGACTATTTCCAGGACGACCCCTCGGGCGGACAGTCCTTGAAAAATATTATAAAAAGGGGGCAGGAGCTGATAGTTCAGGTAACCAATGACCCGGTCATGGAAAAAGGCGCTATGCTCACAACTTATATCTCCCTGCCTGGAAGAAATTCCGTTTTAATGCCGGGAAACAAAAACCAGGGCGTATCAAGAAAGATTACAGAGGAGACCGAGCGCAAGAGGCTGAAAAAAATAGTGGAAGGACTTGAACTTCCCGAGGATTACGGACTCATTGTTCGTACAGTGGGGCAGGGCGCCAACAAGACAACTATCTCAAAAGATGTCAGGTACCTGATGCGGCTCTGGAAAAACATAAAGAAAAAAGCCGTGGCAGAAAAGGCTCCGGTTCTTCTCTATAAGGAAAGAAATGCCGCAGTCCGGGCGATCCGGGACTCTTTTACAGCGGACGTAAAGGAGATTCTAATCGATGATGATGCGGTATATCAGCAGGTAAAGGAATTTATCCAGATCATATCTCCGCAGCACAAAAAAATAGTCAAGCATTATTCGGCGGATAAGCCTATTTTTACCAAGTACCAGCTAGAGGAACAGATCGCCTCGATTTTTGACAACAGGGTTAAGCTTAAGTCCGGGGGTTCCATAGTTATTGAGCAGACAGAAGCCTTGGTCTCCATTGACGTAAACTCGGGAAAGGCCACCCAGAAATCATCGATTGAGGCAACCGCGCTTCAGACAAACCTGGAGGCTGCAGAAGAAGTCGCGCGTCAACTTCGCCTGCGTGACTTTGGCGGACTAATCGTGATCGATTTTATAGATATGCGCGACAGAAAGAATAAGTCAAAAGTGGAGCAGACCCTTAAAAACGAACTTAAGGCTGATAAGGCCCGCACCAAGGTCGGCAGGATCTCTGCTTTCGGTTTGCTGGAGATGTCACGCCAAAGGATACGTCCTTCTATCCGGAATATCAATTTCGAACCCTGCAAATACTGCCAGGGCAAGGGTGTAATTCAGTCTGTGGAATCCCTGGCCCTGGTTTTTTTAAGAAGACTGAGGCTTGAGACTGTAAAAAGCGGGGTCACCTGCGTAAATGGGTATCTGCCCCCGGAGGTGGCGGCTTACCTGTTAAACCGCAAGAAAGGGGAGATCCTCGAACTTGAGATGCGAAGAAATATCAGCATAAGTGTTGAGGCTGACGGGAGTTTGCTGCCCGGAGACAGCAGGATTGAATGTACCTAGCAACTAGATACTGGAAACTAGATACTAGAAACAAGAAACAGAAAGTCGTTAATAATTTAACAAATTATACAGAAAGGTAAAGGAATTCGCGGAACCGGATTTCTTTTTACCGGAAGAAAAAAGTAAATATAAATAACCTGCAAAAAAAGGAGGTTTGTCTTGTTTGATTTAGTTTATGCAGCGGGTGGATCGCCCAACGGATCAGGGGAATCGCCGTTTAGTATGTTAATACCAATAATCCTGATGTTCGTGATCTTCTATTTCCTTTTGATCCGCCCCCAGCAGAAAAAGGCCAAGGCTCATCAGGAAATGATCAATAATCTGAAAAAGGGGGACAGGGTTGTTACAAGCGGCGGCATTCACGGCACCGTTACTTCCCTTGACGAAAATAGCGCGACCGTGGAGATTGCCGATAAAGTGCGCATAAAGGTTACCAGGGGCTCTATTGCGGGTGTGGTCAGTTCTCAAGGAGGCGAGTCCGGGCAGTAGGAACAAAATTGCTTGATCTGTGTATGCTGCCGGTGTTATCAAAACAATTTCAATAAACCTGCAAAGAGGTGGTGGCATTGAAAGGCTATACTTGGCGCTTGGCTGTGGTGCTGGTAGTGTTGCTGGCCGCGGTGATATATGTTTTGCCTACTTTTAAGCCCGGATTCTGGCCTTATAAGCAGATCAATCTGGGCCTGGACCTTCAGGGAGGAATGCATCTTGTTATGGAGGTGGAAACCGAAAAGCCCGTAAAAAGTACGGTTGAACGTATCCGCGGCGATCTTATCACTTATCTGCGCGAAGAACGCATAGGGCACAGTGGCATAGAGACTTCCGGTGAAACCGGACTGAAAATCAGACTGCGCGATGCCGGTGATTTGTCAAAATTCGAGGAACTTATTCAGGAAAATTTTGGAGACGACGTTTCCGTAAGATCCAGTTCCGAAAAAAGCGGGGATCTTGTTGTCGAAATCGGTCTTACTGAGGAAAGAGCCGGAGAGATCCGCGAACAGGCGGTGGAGCAGGCGGTACAGACCATTCGCAACCGGATTGACGAGTTTGGCGTCACCGAGCCTGATATAAGGGTGCAGGGCCAGCGGCGCATACTCGTTCAGTTACCCGGAGTCGAGGATATGGGGCGGGCCAAGGAGCTTATCGGAAGGACCGCTCAGCTTGAGTTCAGGCTGGTACTCGAGGAAATCAGGGGACAGCAGGACCCGGGAGACAGGGTGTCTCCTGAAACTGAAATACTTGAGAGCAGCGAAACAGCCCGGGGCGAGTCCAGAAAATACCTGGTCAGAAAGTATGCCAGCCCGACGGGCGCACACGTGCAAGATGCCCGGGTGCAGATCGGTCAGCGGTTTGGCGAGCCCCATGTCACCATTGATTTTAACCGGAAAGGGGCGCGTATTTTCGAGCGCGTCACGGCAGAAAACGTAAATGAAAGGCTTGCCATTGTACTGGACGACAAAGTTTATTCCGCCCCTGTAATCCAGGAGAAAATATCGGGCGGCTCGGCCAGAATCACGGGACAATTTAGCATGGAGGAGGCAAGGGATCTTGCAATTGTTCTCAGGGCAGGCTCTCTTCCCGCCCCTGTCAATATAATAGAGGAAAGAAGCGTTGGACCGTCTCTGGGGCATGACTCAATCCGCATGGGGCTTATTTCAATGATTGTCGGAGGTATCCTGGTGGTGCTTTTCATGTTGCTTTACTACCAGATGGCCGGACTTATCGCAAATCTGGCTTTGGCGTTAAACATTTTGCTCATCGCCGCGGGACTGGCTGCTTTTGGCGCAACACTTACCCTTCCCGGCATTGCCGGCATAATTTTGACCATAGGTATTGCGGTTGATGCCAACGTGATAATTTTCGAGCGCATCCGGGAAGAATACCGGCTCGGCAAATCCCCCGGGGCAGCCATAACTGCCGGATTCCAGCGGGCGGCTGTGGCGGTGCTGGATGCAAACGTGACAACCCTTATTGCCGCCCTGGTGCTTTTTCAGTTCGGCACCGGCCCGGTCAAGGGCTTTGCCGTAACCCTGAGCCTGGGAGTGGTTGCAAGCCTGTTTACAGCCCTGTTTGTGTGCAGGTTGATTTTTGACTACTTATACAGCCTGAGACGATGGAAAACCCTGAGTATTTGAGGATTCGGCCATGGAATTTATAAAGCCCGGCATAAACATAGATTTTATCGGTAAACGTACTATAGGATACCTGATATCCGCGATTTTGATCGCAACGAGTCTGCTGACGCTTCTGATACTTGGAGGTCCCAGATACGGTATCGACTTTGCCGGTGGCACCCTGGTCCAGGTGAGGTTCGACAGGGAGGTCAGTATTGCCGAAGTAAAAGCCGGCCTTGACGAACTGAGCATGACAGCCCCAACCGTTCAGAGCTACGGACCCTCCGAGGAAAACGAGTATCTGGTCAGAACCGGCGAGGCTCTTGCCACGGGCGATGATTTCAGTGAGAGGATAACAGAAGCTTTGGCCACCTCGACAGGTGCGGAGGCACAAATCCGAAGGGTCGAGATGGTCGGGCCCCAGGTGGGCGAAACCCTTAGGGAAAAAGCTCTGCTCGCCCTTTTTTACGCCCTGATTTTTATAACCATTTATATTTCAGGTCGTTTTGAGCTGAAATGGATGGTCAGCGCTGTTACTGCGGGGGTGCTCATTTTGGCGGTCTACCTTTTCTCCCTTATAGGGGTGAGCATTCCGGTCCTGATCCTCGTGGCCCTGATGGCAAGTCTTCTTCTGTTCTGGCAGTTGCATCTTCGCTATGCCATGGGCGCCATCGTTGCACTGATCCATGATGTGATAATAACCGTGGGGATTTTTACCATCCTGGGCAAGGAGTTTTCCCTGCCGATAGTGGCGGCCCTGCTTACCATTATAGGTTATTCGTTAAACGACACAATCGTCGTATTCGACCGGATCAGGGAAAACTTCAGGCGTTATGCACGCCGGGGCACGGCAGAAAACATAAACCGCAGCGTCAATGAAACCTTAAGCCGCACGATTCTGACATCCGTGACGACTCTGATCGTGCTTCTTTGTCTGTTTTTTCTGGGCGGCGATATTATTCACGATTTTGCACTCGCCCTGATCATAGGAGTTCTCGTAGGCACCTATTCTTCTGTTTTTGTAGCCAGCCCCATTCTTCTCGTTCTTGGAGGAGAGGCTGTTGCTGTCCGGCAGGAAGTTTCTTCAGATTCCGCAGCATAGGGCTCCTGTACGGACAGATGGTGTAATGGTGTATTATTTACGGAATTAAAATGGTTATCCGTTCCGGCAGGGATCGTCTTGATCCATGGGTGGCCCTAAGGCACATACCCGGTGTCGGGCCCCTGATATTTAAAAGGCTTCTTGACCGTTTCGGCTCTCCTGAAAACGTCTTTGCGGCCACCCGGCATGAACTCGGCAAAATAGAGGGTCTGGCGGAAAAAAGTATCAATGCGGTAATGCATAAAGATTTTTCGGGAGCGGCAAAAAGTGATGCCTCTTTTTGCAAAAAAAGCGGCTGCAGGATCATTACACTCGATGATGAGGAATATCCTGACAGGCTTGCCGCAATACCCGATCCGCCGCCTTATCTGTATGCATTGGGCCGCCGCCTGACATCGGTTCCGGCAATTGCGGTTGTGGGCACCAGGAACCCGACGCGCTACGGAGTTTCTATGGCACGGCGCCTGTGTGCCGATCTTTCGGCAATGGGCTTTTTGATTGTAAGCGGCATGGCCAGGGGAATAGATTCGGCCGCGCATCTGGGCGCCCTGGATGCCGGAGGCGAAACAATCGCAGTGCTTGGAAGCGGGCTTTCAGTTATTTACCCGCCTGAAAACCGCAGGCTGTATTACAGGATAGCAGAAAACGGCGCCGTGATTTCCGAACTGCCTCTTGCAGAACAGCCGAACGCATATAATTTTCCTGCAAGAAACAGGATTATTTCAGGTATGAGTCTTGGTACGGTTGTGGTAGAGGCCGCCAAAAAGAGCGGTTCTTTGATTACGGCAAGGCTGGCAGCAGAGCAGGGCAGGGAGGTATTTGCAGTGCCGGGAAACATAAATTCTTCCAAGAGTACAGGCGCCCATGATTTGCTGAAACAGGGGGCAAAACTGGTGGAGAAGGCCGAAGATATTGTAGAGGAGCTTGCACCGCTTGTTGTGTCAGGATATTCGGGAGCCTGCGGCTTTGACGGACCGGGGCGGGGGGCGCCGGAAAAACCGGAGGGCTTGACACCGGAGGAAAGCCGGGTATACGATTTGCTTGATCCGTATCCTGCTCACATAGACGAGCTTAGCACAAGGCTGGACATGGATGCCGGCCCATTGCTGGCAATACTTTTAAACCTTGAATTAAAGGGCATGGTAATGCAGATGCCCGGCAAATATTTTTGCAGCACAGCGGAGCACAAGAGTGAGTAAACCCTTAATTGTTGTCGAATCCCCGACCAAGGTAAAAACCATTAAGAAGTACCTGGGTGACAAGTACAATGTCGCCTCGACAGTTGGCCACATAAAGGACCTGCCGGAAAAAGAGCTCGGTATTGACGTGGAAAAGGGCTTTTCCCCGAAGTACGTGACAATCCCCGGCAAGCAGAAGGTAATCAAGGCGCTAAAGGATGCCGCCGGGAATGCAGATGATGTATACCTGGCCCCTGACCCTGACCGCGAGGGAGAGGCAATTGCCTGGCACGCGGCAGATGTGCTCAAAAAAAAGGGGCGCAATTTTCACAGGGTCTTATTTCATGAACTAACCAAAAACGGGGTTAATCAGGCCCTTGCCAGCCCCGAAGCCCTGAATGAAAGCCGGTATAAGGCGCAGCAGACAAGGCGCATACTGGACCGGCTGGTGGGATACCAGATTTCACCCATATTGTGGAAGAAGGTAAAATACGGTTTGAGCGCGGGCAGGGTCCAGTCAGTGGCGGTTCGCATGATCTGCGAGCGGGAAAGAGCCATTCAGGCGTTTGAACCCGAGGAATACTGGTCGATTACCGCAACGCTGCAGGGAGAAAATCCCCCCTCCTTTGAAGCAAGGCTGGCCAGGTACAAAGGCAAAAAAGTCTCCATACCGGATAAAGAAACCGCCATGAAGATGCGCGGTGAACTTGCCGGCTCGGAATTTGTGGTTGATAAAATAACCAGAAAAACCGTTCGCAGGAGACCGTATCCCCCCTTTACCACCAGCAAGCTTCAGCAGGAGGCCATCCGCAGGCTGCGATTCTCGGCAAAAAAGACCATGACCGTTGCCCAGCAGCTTTATGAGGGCATTGATCTGGGCGGCGAGACAGTCGGACTGATTACCTACATGCGAACCGATTCGACCAGGATTTCCGCAGAGGCCGCCAACGAGGCAAGGGATTTGATAAATGCGCGCCATGGCAGGGACTATTCCCTGGAGAAGCCGCGCTTTTTTTCAAACAAGAACCGGGCCCAGGACGCCCATGAAGCCATCCGTCCCACGTCTGTAAACAATACACCCGAGAAAGTCAGACCTTATCTTTCAAAGGACCAGTTCGCTCTTTATCAGCTTATATGGCAGCGTTTTGTGGCCTCCCAAATGGCCGAAGCCCTTATAGATCAGAAAAACATAACAATTTCAGCAGGCGACTACAGGCTTACGGCCTCGGGCTCCACCGTGAAATTTCCGGGTTTCCTGGCTCTTTACCAGGCAGCGGATGAAAGCGATGGATCAGAGGGCAAAAAGCAGGATACCAGCCTGCCCGAATTATCGGAAAAACAAAAGCTCAAACTTCTGGGACTGGAGCCCAGGCAGCATTTTACCACGCCGCCGCCCCGGTTCTCCGAGGCAACCCTTGTAAAGGAACTTGAGGAAAACGGCATCGGAAGACCCAGCACTTATGCCACGATTCTCTCCACGATCCGGGACAAGGGTTATGTGGAGCTGATCAAGGGCTATTTTCATCCCACTGAACTCGGTTTTATTATTACTGATCTTTTGGTGGAGAATTTCCCTGATATATTAAACGTTGATTTTACCGCCAGGCTGGAAAACGATCTTGACAAGGTGGAATCCGATGAACAGGAAGCCATTGAACTCCTCACCCGGTTTTATGATCTTTTTGAACAGCGTGTAATTGCAGCGGCTGAAAAAATGTTGAGCGTAAAGGGGCTCGGCCTGCCAACCGGTTATAAATGTCCGTTATGCGGCAGGGAAGCAAGAATCAAGGTAGGGAAAAACGGCCCCTTCCTGGCCTGTGAAGGATACCCGGATTGCACCTGGTCGCGAAATTACATCCGCAATGAAAAAGGTGAAATAGAGCCTGTTGAACCGACTGAAGAAGCGGCCGAGGGCGAGGTCTGCGAAAAATGCAGGCGGCCCATGGTGGTAAAGCAGGGCCGCTACGGCGAGTTTCTTGCCTGCAGCGGATATCCGGAATGCAAGCATACAAGATCAATAAACCCGGGCGGGGAGGCAAAATCCACCGGCGTACCCTGTCCTGCTCCCGGCTGCGACGGCGAGCTTTTGGAGCGTCAATCCAGGCGCGGCAAAGTATTTTACGGCTGCAGCCGTTATCCTGATTGTAAATTCGCCCTGTGGGACAAACCGGTTGACCGGAAGTGCCCCAAATGCGGGGCTCCTTATTTGATTGAAAAAGAAACCAAGAAAGAGGGCCTTGTTGTTAAGTGCGCGCAGAAGGGATGCGGATACAGGGAGGAGTGACTTTTTGCCGGGGTTTTATTTTGCGAGCCTGTCGAGATAGGCAAGATCCCTGCCCTGGGTGTTTTTGGTGCCTACCGCCAGAACAAGAATGTAATTTGCGGGAGTTTTGCTGAAATACAGCCTCCCGTTATAGGAAAAAGCCACTTCGAAAACCGTGTTTCTTCCCTTTTTATGAAATACCTTGCGTTTTATCGGCACCTTGGAAGGCTCCAGATTTAACTGGCAGATCATTTCCTCGGCCTTGAGCGCCATGTCCTCGGGCAGCTCGGCTATGCCGTGTAAGGCCTTGTCATACATCTCCACGTTCTTGTATAGTGTTTTAAATCTTTTCCCGAGTCTTTCGGCTTCTTTTTCCCTCTGTCTGTCAAGGTTTTCCCTTATCTTTTCAAGTTCTGATATTTCCTCTTTGAGCCTGGAGATTTCTTCCTTCTGTTTTTCCTGCCTGGAAAGGTTTTCAGATAATTTTTCCTCCAGTTGTTCGATTTCATCGAACATGTCTTCCTCGTTGCGTTCGGCATCACGCTTCTGCTCCCTGAGCGATTTTTCAAGCTGTGTATATTCCTCTCGCAGGCTTTTGCGCTCGGTATCCAGCTGGTCCACCCTTCGGGCATATTCGTTTTCAAGCTCATGGAGGCGCTGTAGCTCCTCTGCTTTTTCCATCTCCTCGCGTCTTGTTTTATAAAGCGCTATCCTGTAATACGCGTAAAGCGCGGATCCGAAAAGCAATATATAGAGAAGAAGGATTCCGCCCGAAAGCGGGGAGATCGGTTCTATGCCGGATTCGAGTTCTATGTTCAGGCCGTCTTCAAGCATCCTGTAATTTTGCCTTGCGGTTTCCAGTGTGTCCGGCTGCAGGTCAAGATCTTTATTTTCCTGGAAAACCGGGGGATATAAAATGGTCCCTTTTTTGGTGGCAACAGTTACTTCGAGCTTTACCCCGAGGCTTATCCACCGGTTGTCTTTTATGTATCCTGATATGGACTCGTTGATTGCATCAGAGAGCCTGACCGTTCCGTTTAAAATGGAGTTCATCTCCGAGAGGTATACATTGTTGACAGCTTTCCTGTAACGCTCGGTGAAATATCTTTCCAGCTCCGATATTGTGGCCATGTAGAGCACCGGCGGCATCAGTATGCAGATTACTATGATTCTGAAGGGCAGATGTTTCATTGCTTTTTCCGGCCGGTATCAGCCGGCCTGTTCTTTCTTTATCCTTGCAAGTGTTTGTCGGGCTTCATCCGCGTTTTCAAAATTTGGATCAAGTTCAAGGGCTTTTTCAAGGGCGTCTTTGGCTCTGCGCATGTACCCTTTTTTGTGGTATGCCATGCCCATATGATACTGTATGGTCGGGTTGCCGGGCAGTTTTTCCATGCTTGCTGAAAATTCCCGTATTGCCGCATCATAAAGCCCCATTTTATAATACACCCATCCCAGGGTATCGGCGACCCTCGGGTCTTCGGGCATCCGCTCTTTTGCCCTTTCGGCAAGTTCTATGGCCTCGTTTAGATTTCTCTCCTTTTCCGCCAGCACGTATGCCAGGTTATTGGCAGCAGCCACGAAATCAGGATTTATTTCGAGAGCTTTCCTGTAATGGGGAATGGCCTTCTCGCAGCCTTCTTCTCCAATGCAGTTCAGGATTCCGAGCATCATCCGGGGCATAACCTGTTTTGGGTTTTTTTCTGCAGCCTCGGTGAAATGGGCGATAGCCTGGCCGGTTTTGCCTTCCCTGGCATATAATGCCGCAAGGGAATAGTATGAAGGCAGATAGTTCTCATCTTCTATGAGCGCTTTTTTAAACATCTGTTCAGCCTCTTTCGGCTCGCCGCGGATGGCCAGAAGCCTGCCTTTCAGGTTATAGGCAGGGGCCAGCATTTCAGGGTTTTCACTGAATTTTTCGATGTGGTTGTCGCAATATTCAAGCGCCTTTTCGATCTTGTTTTCTTCAGTAAGGACTTCAATAAGGTTGACAAATGCGAGCATATGGGCGGGATCCCGCGAAAGAGCGGATTCAAAGGCTTCTGCCGCCTCGTGGTTTTTCCCCCTTAACCTGTGAACTATCCCCAGATTATAGTAGCCTGCGGGGTCCTGTACGGAAAATGATATGATTTTTTCAAACAGCTCTGCTGCTTTTTCATATTCCTGCTGGTTTACATGGATATTGCCTATCATTGAAAGGGCCTGGATGTTGTTGGACGATGCCTCCAGCACCTGTCTGCAGGCCTCTTTTGCCTGAGTGAAGTTTCGCTCTGAATAATGAATTCTTGCCAGAAGCAGCCGTGCCGAAACATACTCGGCGCTGTCAGGGCCGATCTTTGCAAGGCTCGTTTTGGCGGCATTAGGCTCGTCAGCCTTCAGATGGGCAAGCCCCTGCAGGTAATCTATTTTTTCAGGTTCGGAAAAATCCTGCCGGATTTCTTTATAAAGTGATACTGCTTCGCTGTATTTTTTATTTTCCATAAAAAGCCTGGCTTTTAACAGCTTGGCCGGCAGGTAGTCCGGATTTTTTTCAAGAGCGCGGTTTATGTATTTTTCAGCATCGCCGAGCCGGTCTACACCAATATAGAAGTCTGAAAGGGCAAGCATCAGCCCTATATTTTCAGGCTGCAGTTCAATGGCTCTTTGATACATGGCAAGGGCTTTTTGCCGGCGGCCGGTTTTTTCGTAAAACGAGGCCGCAGACAGATACGACTTGATATTGTGCGGGTTGACTTCTATGGCCTTTCTGAAGGCTTCTTCGGCCTTTTTGCGTTCCCCCCGGCCTGCGTATATATTTGCCAGCAGCAGATGAAGCTTCGGGTCGTCCGGATTTATTTTTAGTGCATCCTCTATGGTCGCTTCGGCTTTTTCGGTTCTGTTGGTTGCCGCATAAAGCTGATATAGGGTCAAATGCAGGGGCAGGGAATCGGGATTTTGTTTTACTCCGTTTTCAAGGATTTGCTCTGCGCGGCCGGGTTCCTGCTGCCTTATTGCAATGTTTGCCAGGGCGGTATAGGCCCTTTCGTTTGAGGGATCGATTTCTATGATCTTTTCAAAAAGCCCGGAGGCTTTGTCTAGCTCGTGTTCTTTTGCGTGTATCGATGCCATGAGATAAAGCGCGGAGAGGTTTTTTTCGTCGTGTTTCAGGACCTGGTTCAGGATTTTCTTTGCCTCGCTGAAATCCCCCTGCAGCAGGTAAAGGGTCGCGAGCTTTACCCTGATGGAGCTTTCTTGCGAGTCGAGCTCAACGGCTTTCTGAAACATTGAAAATGCACTGTTTACATCGCCGAGCCTCAGATAAGTTTCGCCAAGACTTGCATATGCCTTTGCAAATTCCGGATTCAGTTCTATTGCTTTTTGGAGATTTTCTTTTGCGCAGATATAATCCCGCTGGTCAAAGCATTGCCGGGCCTTGTCATAAAGGTCCTGCTGACGGTTGCTTTGCTCGTCCCGGCATCCGAGGATGCAAAATGAGCAGACTAAAACGAAAAGAAAGCTTCGAAGTGTAAATGCCATTGGTTTGTTCCGGGTTTCGTGTTTAATATTTTTTATTCAGGTTTTCCAGGATGCGTGCCGGGGTTTATTCTCCCTTCTCCGCAGAAAACCATTAACCGTCCGTTTTTCGCACAGGCAAGGGTCATGTTTACCGAGTCTGCAAGATTGACTGCAAGGGAGGTCGGCATGGAAATGCCGACAAGCATTTCAAGGCCTGCCCGGCCCGCTTTCTGGACCAGTTCATAGGAAAGCCGCGAAGACATCACCCCAAGGCAGGCATCTTTGATTCTGCGGTCCAAAAAGACTTTGCCGATGGCCTTGTCCAGGGCGTTATGCCTGCCGACATCTTCAGCGGAAGCCATTTTGTTTACTTCCCTGTCGAAGATTGCAGCGGCATGGGCGCTTCTTGTTTTTTTGTGCAAAGGCTGGCTTGATGACAGTGATTCAACGCAGGCCATTATCTTTTCCGCCTCAAATACTGTATTGCCGGTCGCACGTGTCAGGACCTGCAGTAGGTCGGTTATAATTTCTTTGCCGCATATTCCGCAGCTTGTCTGGCTGACAAAACCCTTGCGTTCCAGGAGCCGTTCAATACTGCCGCGTCTTTTGCCGGTCACCGTCAGGGTGGCCACGTTGGTTTGGTCTTGCTCGCAGAAGCCGATGTCTGCGATGTCTTCAGGGTGCTCCACTATGCCCTCGGAAAGGCAGAAGCCGGCGGTATGGGCTATTTCATCGCCGGGTGTTCGCATTACAACAGAATACGGTTTTCCTTCGACCCTGATTGACAAAGGTTCTTCAACAATAAGGTCCCGGCTCTGACGGTTTTGTTTTCCCCCAAAGTATTCAGTATATTCTCCGGATATGCTTTCAGTCATCTGGCTGCCTTATAAATGCCGGCATGTATAATCATCGCATTCCTTTTGGGACAGGACTTCCATGGCAAAAAGAATGCGCTTTTCCTTTTCCCTCCGATCACTATCGGGGGGCTGACCGGGTTTTATTTCGTCAAGTGCGGCAAGGGCCTCCTTCCTTGAAAAAAAGGAATCAAGGCCTGTGCCCGCTACCTTGCCGGACCTGGTTTCCAGTAATTCCGCGTCTTCTGCATTGGTGACCGCGGCATAAGGTATTATAAAGTTTTCCATAAGCCGGGCCGCGGCAAGAGCGCTGCGGCGCCTTGACACCAGGGACCCGGGCCTGAAAAGAACAAGCATAAACGGTCTGCCCTCCGGTTTTACAAGAAAATCAACCCGAACTTCACCGGTTTTCCCGTCAATTTCAACAGGAAGCTTCAGATGAGTATAAATTTCTGATTTTTTATATCCTTTTTTCTCGACCAAAAACCTGGCGATCTTCTGTCTTGCCCGCTCGTCATGAGTGTCTGTTATGGTTTTTCCGGTTATAAAGTCTGTTGTTTCACCGAGTATCAGATGATGAGTGCCCATTATATCCTATTTGCTGCCGATAAGAAATATGCCGTAGGTGGCGCGCAGATTGGGCAGTGATTTAACGATGCTGCCGCTTTTATCCTGCTTGTCCGTGTTGATGGCCACCTCCTTTAATATTGAAAATCCGACTTCATCGGCAAATGCCCGGAAATCTTTTATTGACAGAATTCTGATATTGGGGGTTCCGTGCCAGGTATAGGGAAGCTGCGGGGTGATCGGGGCATGACCGGTAAAAAGGACCTGCTGGCGCACATGCCAGTGTCCGAAATTCGGAAAACTCACAATCGCCTTTTCCCCGATTCGCAGCATGGACCGGATAAGGGCCAGCGGATCATAGACCTGCTGAAGGGTCTGGCTTAAAATTACGTAGTCAAATGTATCATCAGGATAGTCGTGCACCTCTTCGTTTATATCTCCCTGGATTACTGAAAGCCCTTTTTCAATGCACTTGACCACCTTTTCTTCCACTATTTCAATGCCGGTCTCTTTTACCTGTTTGTGTTCCTTTAGATATGCCAGCAGCTCGCCCTCTCCGCATCCCAGTCCTATCACCCTTGACCCGGGATGTATCCAGGATGCAATAACTTTGAGATCAAAGCGCAGGTTGCTATTTTGCGACATCCTCGTATACACTGTCTATAAATCCTCTGACCAGGCTGGTTAATCTCTGGTTTGGCAGCAGAAAGGCATCATGCCCCCATTCGGCCTCGACTTCGCAGAAACTTACATCCAGTCCGCTTTTTTTCATGGCCTTGACCATCTCTTTTGACTGGTAGGTCGGATACAACCAGTCAGAGGTAAAGGATACCACCATGAACCTGGCCCCGGCCATGGAAAACACCTTAACAGCCGAGCCCGCGTTTTTAAACCGGGTCAGATCAAAATAGTCTGCAGCCTTTGTTATGTAGAGAAAAGAATTCGCATCAAAACGCTCCACAAACTTTGCCCCCTGGTGGCGCAGATAGCTTTCAACCTGGAAATCCACGTTAAACTGGTATGAAAGATCATCTTTGTCCTGGAGCCTTCTGCCGAATTTTCTTCTCAGGGCCTCGTCTGAAAGATATGTTACATGGCCTATCATCCGTGCAACAGAGAGTCCCAGATCAGGCTGCCTTTTTCCGTAATAATCGCCCTGGTTCCAGTTGGGATCGGCCACAATGGCCTGTCTTGCCACTTCGTTGAATGCAATGGCAAGCGCGGAATGGCGCATGGTGGTGGCAAGGGGTATGGCCGAGATCACCATTTCCGGGTATTGCACACACCACTGCAGCTCCTGCATGCCTCCCATTGAGCCGCCGATCATTGACAGGATTTTTTTTATGCCCAAATGGTCCATAAGGGCCTTCTGGGCTCTTACCATGTCGGCGATGGTAACGAAAGGAAAATCCATGCCGTAAGGCCTGCCTTTGGCGGGATTGAGCGATGAGGGCCCGGTTGATCCCATGCAACCCCCGAGCACGTTTGAACAGACCATGAAATACTTGTCTGTGTCAATCCCCTTGCCAGGACCTATCATGTTGTCCCACCAGCCCGGCTTGTCATCATCATCCGAGTAATAGCCTGCAGCGTGGCTGTCTCCTGTCAGGGCGTGGAAAACAAGCACCACGTTGCTTTTATCCGGGTCAAGCTTTCCGTAGGTTTCGTAGGCCAGGGTTATGGGCCCGAGCCTTGCCCCGCTGTCAAGCGGCATTTCATTGGGCGGCTCGGCAAAGGTGAAAAATTTTTTCTCCACCTTTCCAACCGATTTCCCGGCGGCATCATGGGTAATGTATTCACTCATAATTTGATGAGCCTGCAAGGCGGTGTTGATTAATTTCTACGAGTTCATCATAATTTATTTAAATGTGCAATGCTTTAAAAAAAAGGGGGATCTCATAAACTTTGGATCCCCCCCGGCTTGGCCTTATTACAAATATATTACAGAATGCTTTTAAATTCAACAAATCCGAATATCTCTAAATTATACCATCTCCCTTCTTTCAGCCATGTCTACAAGCTTGCGCTCGCGGGCCTTGTCAATTCCGAGCGCCTTGCGCTTGGAATCGATATGCGCGACCATTTTCTGCGCCATTTCATAGGGATCGGGCGTAAAATCCCATTTGCCGAGACCCTGCTTTTCAAGCCCGTCAAACAGGAGTTTGTGGAATTTGGTGTTTTCAACTACCGGAAAAGTTACTCCGAATATAGTGTATACCCCGGAGGCAACGAAGTACTGGCCGATGCATATGGCTTTTTCGCTCATGTATTCCGGGGCCGCACCGGCGACCGGGAGTTCTGCGATACTTTCGCCGAGACCGCCCACTTTTACCATTTCACTGGCAGCGATCAGTATTCTGCTGTTGTCCACGCAGGCGCCCATGCCGAGAACCGGCGGCATACCAACGGCATCGCATACTTCGCTTAAGCCGGGCCCGGCCAGATAGGCGGCTTCAGGCGTGCATAGGCCGGCTTTTGCCAGGGCTATCTGTGAGCAGCCGGTCTGCAGAACCAGCACGTCGTTTTTGATCAGCTCCTTTACCAGCTCCACATGCACCCAGTCCTGCTTGACCCTGGGGTTGGTGCATCCGACCACACCGGCAACTCCGCGGATTCTGCCGTTTATGATGTTGTCGTTTAAAGGTGTGTAGCTGCCACGGAAGCTTCCGCCGAGCATGTAGTTTATGTATTCATATGAAAATCCGTGAATTCCGGTGTTGCGGATGTTTGGGATCTGCACCGGATATTTGCGGGACTTGAACCGCGATATCGCCTTTATCACAACTTCATCCGTACACTCGTTCGGACTGTGCTCGTGGAATTCCACGTGTTGCGCCCCCTCGATGTGGCACCTGGGATTTGTTGTAAACAGGTAAGTGCCGTAGCAGTCCGCAACCTTGGAAAGGCCCTGCTGGATGCATTGGACGTCTACAGCCATGGCATCCACAGCACCGGTAACCATTATCGCCTCTGTGGAGGTAAAGTTTCCGGCATGCGGTATACCATGCCTGGAAAGCATTTCAAGGCCCGAGCAGCACATTCCTACAAGGTTGATTCCTTCGGCTCCTGCCTCTTTTGCGGCCTGAATCAGTGCGGGGGAGTTCACCGATGCCACCATGGACTCAAACAGGTTCGGCTCATGGCCGTGTATAATGATGTTAACATGGTCTTCCTTGAGCACTCCCATATTGACTTCTGCGGCCACAGGCACGGGTGTTCCGAACAGGATGTCCGAGATTTCGGTTGCAACCATGGAGCCTCCCCATCCGTCGGACAGCGCAGTGCGGCTGGCTTGTTTCATAATGTTTTCATAATGCTGATCCACTCCCATGTGGGTTCTGTGCATCATTTCCATTATTTCGCGCATCGCGCCCCTGGGAACAATGCCGAGCCTGCGCCAGGTTTCAAGGGTTTTGGGGGGGACGCGGCTGGCAAAGGGGATTTCCCCGTTTACCTGGGTATAAGTTCTTTCGAGCTCCTCGTAAAGAGCCTTTGCCACTTCTTCTGTGGTTTTTTCTTCAGTCTCGATTCCGACCGACTCCGCGACATCCATGAGTTTGATTGTATCCTTGACGCTGTATTCCTTGATGTTGCCGTTTATCACCTCGCGGAACAAATCAAGCATGGCCATGCCGTGGTCTGTGTGGGCTGCTCCCCCCGCGGCGACCATTCTTCCGAAGTTCCTGGCCATTATCGTGTCTATGGTTGCCCCGCAAACGCCTACCTTGCTGTAGGGGTCTTTGGCATTTAACCGGCAGGGACCCATTGAGCAATGCTTGCAGCACGCGGAATCCGCACCGATAGGACACGCCCTCATGGTCGCCGCCCTGTCGAAGCAGAGCTCGATTCCGTCTTGTCGGGCTTTTTCCAGCATTTCTCCGGTTGACTCACATGCGGTGATATCCCTGACATCAGGCAGGGTCTTTTCTTTGGACTTTTTCTTTTCCATACGGCCTCCATAAGGGTTGTTTTTGCTTTTTCAAAGCAGATGGACCGGTTCGTCCGGCCGCTTAAATTATAATATTTTAAAATAATAACGTTCAAAAATAACCTTTCAAGAAATATGCCACGAAATTTGTTCAAAGCGCATATCAGAAGAACTAAGGGGCTTTCTTCGGGGACTGCGCCGATTCGCGGGGCTTATTTTTATCGGGCATGGTTTGTGCAAAATGCAATGCAGAAAAGACTGACTCTTGCAGCCGGATTAAAAGAACAAAATGATACAGGAAAAATACGGAAAAAGGAGAGTGTTTGTATGATGGATCTTGAGGAACTAAGAGAAAACCGTGACCTGGTCAATAAAATAGACTGGGACATGACCCCGGAAGAAGCGGTAAGACTGTATCTTGAATGGGGGAACAACTGGGTGCACGGAAGCAAATATGTCATACGTTCCAAAGAAGATGTGTCCCATTATTTCGTGGTTTACGCATGGGACGGACCTCCGGTGATATACCTTATCCGCCGCAGCTCCGAGGAAGCCCGGGAACTTGCAAAGATCGCACTGCCCGAGCGGCTAAAGGAGGCCTTCCTGAAGGAGACAGGCGGCAATAACGGCGTGTACCCGATCCGGGGGCAGCTCCGGAAGTGGCTGGAGTCCGAGCTCGGGGCGGAATAAATCAGGTATGGAACAGTGCAGCATTTTTTCAAAATCGATACATAAGTGTATCAAAAAAATGAGACACGGGAGGAAGCATTTTTCTGGCATACAATTGCAGCACTGTTATTTTTTATAAAACATGGCGAAACAAGAGGTGAAAATGGAAAAGGCCGAACCAGAAGGATCAAACAGGCTGATAAACGAGAAAAGCCCTTATCTGCTCCAGCACGCAGACAACCCGGTTGACTGGTATCCCTGGGGAGACGAGGCTTTTGAGAAAGCAAAACGCGAGAATAAGCCTGTTCTGGTCTCCATAGGGTATGCCACATGCCATTGGTGTCATGTTATGGCAGAAGAGTCTTTTTCAGATCATAAAACCGCCGGCATTATGAACAGGGAGCTGGTAAACATAAAGATAGACAGGGAGGAACGCCCGGATCTTGACCAGATATACATAACCGCGGTGTCCGCGCTGACCGGCTCTGCGGGCTGGCCTTTAAATGTTTTTCTAACCCCTGATGCAAAACCCTTTTTCGGGGGGACGTATTTTCCGCCTCAAAAGCGTTTTTCAATACCGAGTTGGAGCGAGGTTGTGTTGTCGGTTTCAAAAGCCTGGCAGGACGCGGATCAGATGGCAAAGCTGCTTGAATCCGCTGAAAAAATCACACTGGCGGTGAAAGAACATTTAAACGCCTCCGGGGCCCCTTCAGACAATGGTTTTCCCGATGCCGGGGTTGTCCATGATGCCGCGGCCTGGTTTTACAAATCCTATGACGGTGTTCACGGAGGATTCAGCCGCGCACCAAAGTTCCCCATGCCTGGCGTGCTGGATTTTCTGCTTTTTTATCATAAATTTGTAAGCAGGGAAGGCCAAACAGATGCTACCATGGGAAATGGGCTTGAAATGGCGGTTCATACAATGCGGCAGATGGCAAATGGCGGAATATATGATCATGTGGGAGGCGGTTTTCACAGATATTCCACGGATGAGGACTGGCACGTGCCCCATTTTGAAAAAATGTTATATGACAATGCGCAACTGATAAAGGTATATCTAAAGGCTTATGAAATAACAGGCGAAGAAAGCCTTGCCCGCACGGCAATACACAGCCTTGAGTATATATTCCGGGAAATGACCGATCCCCGTGGAGGCTTTTATTCGGCTCAGGACGCAGACAGTCCCAGTTTTGATTTATCGGCAAAGAAAGGAGACGGGCAAAAGGGCAGGAAAGCCGAGGGGGTTTTTTACACCTGGGGCAAAGATGAAATAGAGGCAATACTGGATAAGGAATCTGGCCCGGTTTTTTCGTATCATTTTGATATAAGAGCGCAGGGTAACGCGGAAGCTGATCCTTTGGGCGAATTTGCAGGAAGAAATATCCTGCACCAGCCAGCAAAGATTGAAGATACCGCCGCACACTTCGGCATAAGCACTGAAAGGGCTGTCCAGGCAATTCAGTCTTCATTAAGCAGCCTGTTGTCTGCAAGATACAGGCGTCCTAAGCCGCACTTAGACGACAAAATACTTTTGGACTGGAACGCATTGATGATTTCGGCGCTTGCAGAAGCGGGCAGGGTTCTTGGCGATGAAAAGTATCTGCTCCGGGCTAAGAAAGCCGTTGCCTTTATAAACGAAAACATGGCCGGCAGGCACGGCGGTTTATACCGCCGCCTGCGGGACACAGAATCCGCGATATCCGGGCTTGCAGGAGATTATGCTTATTTTGTACGCGCCCTGCTTGATATGCACGGGGCGACAGGAAATATTAAATATCTTAAACAGGCGGCCGAACTTGGAGGCAGGATGCTTGATCTGTTTTACGACGACAAAGACGGCGGTTTTTTCATGACCGGTCCCGATCATGATCCTCATCTTATATTCCGGGCAAAGGATTTTACAGACGGGGTATTGCCTGCCGCGGGTTCGGTTGCGGTCATGGATTGTATACGGCTGTTTGAGCACACCAATGACAAGCGGTTTTTGGAGGCCGCCCGCCGGTCTTTCACAGGAGCCGGCAAGCGTTTAAAAAATCAGCCGCAAGCCATGCCGCAGCTTGTTGCCGCCCTGGGATATTTTCATAATACAAACAAAGGAAAGGAGATGTAAGTCATGGCGCAAAAATACCGCCTGAAAGCAAGATGCCCGCAGTGCGGGTGCAGTGCTGTAATGCACCTTACCCGCGAGGAAATCATGGAACGTTTCGGCAATGTCCCAAACGCTGAGCTTGAGTGCTCGGAATGCTTAGAAAAATACGAAGTGGCAATGAAGGATGCTTGCCCTGAATGGGACAAGGAATGCAGGCTGATGAAATAATCCCTGCGGGTTTTTTCAAACCTTCACGGAAAGGAGGGACAGTATGGAGTTTAGGGAGGCTGTTGAGAACAGGCGGGCTGTAAATTTTTTTGACCCGCAAAAGGATGTTTCAGACCAACAGATAAGACAGATTGTGGAAACAGCGGCAAAGACACCGTCGAGCTTTAATCTTCAGCCCTGGAGTCTGATCGTTCTTCGCGACCATGAGGAGAAGATGCGGCTTCAGAAGCAGGCCTGGGATCAGCCCAAGGTAAGCCAGGCCCCGGTCACCCTGATCGTGCTGGGGGATATGAGCGGCTGGCAGGAAGGCCATGAGTTTGTGGAGAAAAATTTTGACTCCCTGGTAAAAATGGGTATGATGGCCGAAGATCAGCATGACTGGTTTTTAAATGCTTGCAAGAACCTTTACGGAGCCAGCCGGGACAGACAAGTTGCCTTTGCATGCAAGAATGCGGGTTTTTTTGCCATGACCCTGATGCTTGCGGCAAAAGATCTCGGCCTGGATACTCATCCCATGGACGGCTTTGATATGGAGGGAGTGAAAAAAGAATTTAACATACCTGATAATTACTGGATTCCTTTGCTTATTTCAGTAGGATACTTCAGGTCTGACAAGACTCTGCCGCCGCCCAAGTGGCGCAAGTCTTTTGATGAAATTTCGGTAAGGTTTGACTGACACTAACTAAGAAAAACAAAGAGGAGGCCGGAAATGGCCGAAACGCCGGATGTAAAGGTATATGCTCTAAGCACATGCGTTCATTGCAAGAATACAAAAAAGCTTTTAGACAACTGCAACGTTGACTATGATTCCGTTGAGGTCGACCTTCTTGACGGAGACCAGCGACAGGCTGTAATCGAGGAGGTAAAGGCGCTAAACCCCAGGTGTTCGTTTCCCACGATCAAAATCGGGGAAAAGGTGATCGTGGGCTACAGGGAAGATGAAATAAAGGAGGCGTTGGGTATTTCATGAATGCACAGGAACTTTATGAAAAATTAAAAAGGGTCCAGGAGCCAAAGGGGTATTATTTCAACAAAGATACTGAATATGTCTTTGAGCTGTTAAACGCGCTTCTGGTAAACAAGGAGCGCTTCGGTTACATGACCTGTCCGTGCAGGCTTGCTTCCGGGGACAGGGAAAAAGACAGGGATATCATCTGTCCGTGCGACTACCGGGAGGCAGATGTTAAGGAATACGGAAGCTGTTACTGCCAGCTTTACGTGTCAAGGGACTGGAACGAGGATAACCCCCCCCATGAGCCCGTGCCTGAGAGGCGTCCACCTGAAAAAATAATATAATTTCGGATTTCATTTGTTTTTGTGATTTAAATATGAGCGAAATTCAGCCTGCGGAGCGTCATGTGGATCTTGATGATGCGGTTTTGGGATTTCTGGACTATGAATCCCAAGGCCCCCCGCTTCTGCTGCTTCATGCAACCGGATTTCTGCCCTGGCTCTGGCATCCCGTGGCCAGGGAGCTTTCTTCCTCCTTTAGGGTTATAGCCCCGTACTTTTGTGATCACCGGGTTGCTGACCCGGAAAACGGCGGATTGAGCTGGAAGCAGATAGCAGAGGATTTGATTTGTCTCTGCAAAAGAATCGGTTTGAAAAAGCCTTATGTGGCGGGGCATTCCATGGGAGGGGCTGTTTCCGTGATCGCCGCGGGCGCTCTTGGCATGGAAGCCGAAAAAATGCTTCTAATCGAGCCCATTATCCTCCCGGAAGATTTTTACAGTGTTGACAATGCAAGGGTGGAGGATCATCCTCTTGCCTCCAGGTCAATAAAGCGCAGAAATCACTGGCCCGGCCGGCGGGAGGTAAGGAAGTATCTTGAATCCAGGCCGCTGTTTAAACGCTGGGACCGGGAGGTGCTTGAACTTTACATAAGCCGCGGCATTGTCGGGGATAACAACGGCGGCCTTACCCTGGCGTGCCATCCCAGGCACGAAACCTCGCTTTTCATGGGAAGTATAGCTTTTAATCCCTGGCCGGTGATTCCGCAGATATTATGCCCCGTGCTGGTCCTTGAAGGGGAACACACTGAAAACAAGGGATTTATTGATTTCAGAAAAGTAGCGGAAATGCTGCCCAACGGCAGCCACCAGGTAGTGGAGAATGCGGGCCATCTTATTCCAATGGAAAAACCAAGAGATACAGCCTTGATTATAAGCAGGTTTTTTGAGGGATAAACAGGGCATCATGGCATACGACAGTCAAAACAGAAGCATACCTTTTCAAAACTCCTACTGGGTCGACAAAGAACGTCTTATGGCAGGGGAATACCCCCTTTCGTTCGGCCCCGAAAGGTCGCGAAGACGGCTTGAGTCCCTGTTTTCCCACGGCATCCGCAGGATAATAGACCTTACAGAACCTGAAGAGATCTACAGGCTGGGGCCCGGGCATCCTGGCTATGCCGAACTGGTGGAGGCCGTCGCCAGGGCAATGGGAATCAGGGCCGACTATATTTCTATGCCTGTCCTTGATTTTGAAGCCCCCGGGAGAAAAACCATGGTGAGGATACTCGATATCATCGATGAGGCAATATCTTCGGGGCGGCCTGTTTATGTGCACTGCTGGGCCGGAATCGGAAGAACCGGGACCGTGGTGGGCGCCTGGCTTGTAAGGCACGGACAACCCGCGGACTATACCCTGCTTGAGACAATCCAGCAGATGCGCATGCATACTGATACAGCTTTCATGGAATCCCCGCAAAGCAGAGGCCAGCGTGATCTTATTCTTTCCTGGGTTCAGTACGAATAACGTCGGAAAATCTCCTTGCCACAGGCTCAACAAGTTTTTTATAGTACTGGTTTTCAATCTTATGTTCAAACCGGATTTAGTGGACCAATTTAATAAAGCAGAACAAGGGGGTTTATATGAGTGAAAAAGCAGTGATAATCGGCGCGGTTGCAGCGGGTTCCAAGGCTGCGTGCAGGTATAAGCGCCTGTTTCAGGATGCAGAGGTGATACTTATTGATCAGGATACATACATCTCCTACGGAGGCTGCGGTATACCGTATTATGTTTCCGGTGATGTAAGCGATGAAAAGGAGCTTCGTTCCACAAGCTTTCACATGGTGCGCGACGAGTATTTTTTCAGGCATGACAAGGGAGTCGATGTCATGACCGGCACCAGGGCCCTTTCAATCGACCGGGATAAAAAGACGATCCGAATTGAGAAATCCGACGGCAAGCAGACCGATATTTCCTATGACAAGCTCATGCTCGCAACCGGCTCAAGGGCTAAAAGGCCACCCATAGCCGGTTTGGACCTTGAAAATGTTTTCAGTGTTTCAAGCCTTCGGCAGGCCATGGGCATAAAGGAGCAGATTACAACCGGACAGATAGAAAAGGCTGTGATAATAGGCGCAGGCTTCATCGGACTGGAGATGGCCGAAGCGCTTTCTGACATGTGGGAGATAGAAACCTCGGTTGTAGAGTTCTGCGACCAGATAATGCCCGGTTTTGTCAGCAGGAATCTATCCGGCATGGCGCAGCACAGGATGGAGCAAAACGGTGTGACCTTTTATCTGGGTGAAACAGTGGAGGAAATCATCGGCGAGAACGGCAGGGTATGCGCTGTAAAAACCGGCAAGCGAACCCTGGATGCCCAGTTGGTGATCTCTGCCGTCGGAATAGAGCCAAACAGCGATCTTGCCCGCGATGCAGGCCTGGAGGTGGCTCCGGGAGGATTTATAGTTGTAAATGACCGCATGCAGACCTCTGATCCGGATATATACGCAGGAGGCGACTGTGTGCAGGTGACCAATCTGGTTACAGGGAAGCCGGGTTATTATCCTCTGGGGTCGCTTGCAAACCGTCAGGGCCGTGTTATAGGAAGCAACATGGCCGGAAAGGATTCCAGGTTCAAAGGCGCTGTGGGGAGTTTTGTGGTCAGGCTTTTTGACTCCGCGCTTGCCGGGGCAGGGCTGACTCCCGAGACAGCCGCGCGCGAGGGATATGACGCAATAGGCATTCAGGTGGGCCAGTTTGACAGGGCTCATTTTTATCCTGAAAAGGAAATAATATTCCTTGAGCTGGTGGTGGATAAAAAGACCCGCCGGGTACTGGGCATCCAGGGGTTCGGAGGAGAGGCAAGCGGCATGTATGCCCGGGTCAACGCGGTGGCAACAACGCTTCACTACCATCCCTCTGTCTCGGATATAAGCAACCTTGAGCTGGCATACTCCCCGCCTTTTGCCTCGGCCATGGACATTGTAAACGCTGTTGCAAACGCTGCTGAAAATTATCTTGACTGCTATTACAGTCCGGCTCACCTGGAGGATTTTCTTGAGTGCTGGAATGACCGCGACTGCGGCAAATACTTTTTCCTGGACTGCAGGGCGGAGGCAGACGCAAAACCGTTTGAGGAAAAATATCCTGATATATGGAAAAGCATTCCGCATGACCAGCTTGAAAACAGGATAGACGAAGTCCCCCGGGATAAGATACTGATTTTGGTCTGCAATACAGGGGTGCGCTCCTATGAGGCCCAGGTCAACCTTGCGGCCCACGGAATAACAGACACCGTAAGTCTCGGCACCGGGATTGCCGGCATGAAGGAGTGCGGTATGCGGTTTTGATTCTATTTTTTTGACAGCACGGAAGACCGGAATAACTCTTTATAAAAGATATCCGTTTATCTGACGATTTCGTAAAAAGTCAATTTTGAGATGGCAAAGTAAAAAGTTCAAGATCAAGGCGCGCAAATCCCGAGGAATGCAGCGTACTTAACCGTACGTGAAATTCCGCAGGGATGCAGCGCAACGCAGATATTGGAC
>JAIPDS010000056.1 GCA_021737565.1 Desulfobacteraceae bacterium
CCCACCTCCAGGCAAATCCTGGATAATCTACTTGGCTCATTTGCACCTCCTTTTTGCCAAGTAGTTTTACCCAAAATTTGCAAAAGCGGACAAATCATTTGCTATGAATTGCGGTCATATCATTTGCTATCAACATAAATTTGACAACATAAAATTTATCAATAAAAAAACCGGAGAAAATGCGCTGCTTCGCATTAACCCCGGTAATTTCATATCATAAGCAATATGGATCCGCGCATGCCACGGAATCGGAATTACAGACCGCTTTCAGCCAATTTTTCCACCAGCTCCCGCTGTTTGCCGGTAAGCTTCTTAGGCATTTTCACGTTTATCACCACGTACATATCACCCGTTCCCCCGCCGCGCATACGGGGAAGACCCCGGCCTGCCATGCGAAGCTTGCTCTTGTGGTTTGTGCCGGGCGGAACTTTCATGCTAAGCTGCTTTCCATCAAGGGTTGGCACTGTTATGCTGGTTCCCAGCAGCGCCTCTGTCAGCTTAATTTCACTGTTTACATAGAGATCATAGTCTTGGTAACTGAATACCGGGTCATCCTCAACCTTTGATCTAATATAAAGATCGCCTGCCGGGCCTCCGTACGGGCTGGATTCGCCTTTGCCGGATAGCCGGATTTTTTTGCCGGTAATGAGCCCTTTTGGAACTTTAACAGTAAGCGCCTCCGTTTCGCCCGAGGGGGTCTGCACGGTTACCGTCTTGGAGGCTCCGGAGGCCACCTCCCGGAGGGTCAGGGGCAACTCGTATTCCAGGTCCCGGCCTTTTACGCCCGCTGCAGACTGCTGTTGCCGGCTGCCGGCGGTTCCACCGAAGCCGAACATGCTTTCAGGGTCAAAGGAAAAGCGCGCTTTCTGCCCGGTTCTTCCGCGCCCCCCCGAGCCGAATGAAAAAAAGGATGAAGAGCCGCTGAAACCGAACTCCCGGAGTATATCACCCAGGTCCACATCCCTGAATATGTCCTCCTGGGTATAGCGCTGACGGAAGTCCTCGTCGCCGTAAGTGTCATACTGTTTGCGCTTTTCCGGATCGCTTAAAACAGCGTACGCTTCGCTTATCTCCTTGAACTTCTCCTCGTTTTCCTTTGAACCGGAAGAATGGTCGGGATGATACTTCATGGCCAGCTTCCGGTAAGCCTTTTTTATGTCCTCCTGCGAGGCGGTCTTGTCAACTCCCAGTATTTTATAATAATCCTTTCGGGCCATATCCGCTCACCGTGTTTTTATAAAAGTTTTAAGTGTTGTTTTTTCAATTAAAATAATCCGCATCCCAGGGATGTCAAGGGCCGTGGAAGGCGAAACAGATTGAAAATCTTATGAATTTGCGCCCGGGGCTTTTTTGCCGCTGCCGGTCCCGGCATACCCGCTGCCGGCCTTTAAAGCCACCATAAGTACGGACAGGGCTGCGGGGGTCATCCCGTCAATACGGGAGGCCTGTCCCAGGGAGACGGGACGCACGGCGCACAGCTTTTCCCTTATTTCATTTGAAAGCCCGTGCACCGATCTGAAATCAAAATCCTCCGGAATCCGGGTATCCTCCATCTCCCGGTACTTCTCAATTTCCTTTAGCTGTTTGCGGATATAACCGTCGTACTTGACCGCAATCTCCACCTGCCGTGCTACCCGGTCGTCTACCTGTACCGGCGGGGGGACAAAGTGCCTTATCAGGTCGTAGTCGAGCTCTGTGCGCTTTAAAAGCTGGTCCGCACGGGTGCCTGTTCTTACGGGTGAAGAGTTTCTTTCAGAAAAATATTTGTCAAGCTTGGGGCCGGGCTTCAGGGCGGTTTTTCCCAGGCGCCCGATTTCCTCGTCTATCCGCCTCTTTCGCTCTTTTACCTCCTTTGCCGCATCATCTCCTATAAGGCCCAGATTGTGGCCGATTTCCGTGAGGCGGAGATCAGCATTGTCCTCCCGGAGCATTAACCGGTACTCGGCCCGGGAAGTAAACATGCGGTAAGGCTCCGTGGTGCCCCTGGTTACAAGATCGTCAACCATCACGCCCATGTAGGCGGTTGAGCGGTCCAGAATAAACTCTTTGCGCTTTTGAACGCGGCATGCGGCGTTTATTCCGGCCCACAGGCCCTGGGCCGCCGCCTCCTCGTATCCGGAGGTGCCGTTTATCTGGCCTGCCAGATAAAGCCCTCGCACCCGCCGGGTCTCAAGGGTGGGCAAAAGCTGCAGAGGATCTACATAGTCGTATTCTATAGCGTAGGCGGGCCGCATGATTTCGGCTTCCTCAAGACCCTTTATGGTCCGCACCACTGCTATCTGGATTTCCAGGGGAAGGCTGTTTCCGAGCCCGCTTGCATAAATCTCCTTTGTATCAAGCCCTTCAGGTTCCAGGATCACCTGGTGGCTTTGCCGGTCCGGGAATTTAACCACCTTGTCTTCAAAAGACGGACAATATCTTGCTGAAACCCCTGAAATAAATCCTCCGTACAGGGAGGAACGGGTTATATTCTCGGCCGCTATGCGGATGGTTTCAGCATTTGCGGTACCTATGTAGCTTGGAACCTGCGGCAGAGGGAAGCCTTCGGAAAGGCGGGAAAACGGGCATGGCTGCACCTCGGAATCTTGGGCTTCGAGGACTGAAAAATCTATGCTGTCTGCATGCAGCCTTGGCGGCGTGCCGGTCTTCATTCTGCCCATGGAAAAACCGAGATCTTTTAAATCCGCGGCAAGGCCTTCAGCAGAAAACTCCCCTGCCCGGCCGGCCATAATTGATTTATCTCCAATGTGAATCCTGCCGGCCAAAAAGGTGCCTGTGGCAAGAATTATGGTTTTGCCGTAAAACACGAACCCAGTGCGGTCAACCACGCCGATTGCCCGGCTGTCTTCAACCAGGAGACGCTCAATGAGCACCTGGCGAATATCTATGTTGGCCGCGTTTTCCAGCACCGATTTCATGGCCATGTGATAGCGGATCTTGTCGTTCTGGGTGCGCGAAGACTGAACCGCAGGCCCTTTCCTGGTATTTAACGTACGGAAGTGTATGGCGGTTAGATCCGTGACCCGGGCCATCTCCCCACCCAGGGCGTCTATTTCGCGCACTAGCTGGCCCTTGGCCATCCCCCCTATGGAGGGGCTGCACGGCATAGCCGCGATCTTGTCAAGATCTATTGCCGCCAGCATCACCCTGCAGCCCATGCGGGCCGCGGCCAGGGCGGCCTCGGAGCCGGCATGACCCGCACCGACCACTATCACATCATATGTTTTTGTGGTGTCTTTCATTTACTTGTAAATCATCTTTCTGCTATTACTTTTGATCATAATATGACCGGTTTTACGGACGGTCAAGGGAATTGAAAAATATCGCGCAGTATTTATGGAAAACCGATACACTGACTTTAATGCCTATCTCAGGAGCATTTTCGGCTGCAGGGTGCAGAAGATAACCCTGGATGCAGGTCTGGGATGCCCGAACAGGGACGGGACCATATCAAAAACCGGCTGTATATACTGCAACATGGAAGGCTCCGGAACAGGGGCTTTTGCCCTTGGCAAATCTATCGAACAGCAGGTCGCAGAAGCCAAACAGGCGCTTTCCAGACGGTATAAGGCAAAAAAGTTCATTGCTTATTTTCAGTCATATACCAACACCTACGCTCCGACACCGCTGCTGAAGGCTCTTTACGATCGCGCCCTTGCCTTTGACGGCATGGCCGGGCTTTCTGTCGGCACCAGGCCGGACTGCGTTGACAGCGAAAAGCTTGACCTTCTGGCGGACTACAAGGATAAATACCTGGTGTGGGTGGAATACGGGCTGCAGTCAGCCCATGATGAAACCCTTGAAAGGATAAATCGTGGACATGATTTTGCCGCCTTTAAAAGGGCAGTAGAAGCCACGCGCAAAAGAAAAATAAACGTTTGCGCGCATGTCATCCTGGGCCTGCCCGGAGAGTCGGAGCAGGACATGATGGAGACCGCAAGGACTCTTTCTGCAATGGATATAAACGGTGTTAAGATCCATCTGCTCTACGTGGTAAAAAATACTCCTCTTGAGCACTTATACAGCAATGGACACTACAGGTGCTTGGAACAGGACGAATACGCGGATCTTGTATGCGGTTTTTTAGCGCGCCTGAGAAAGGATATTGTTATACAGCGCCTTACAGGAGATCCTCATCCCGGTGAACTTTCGGCTCCGAAATGGGCGGGGAAAAAAAGTCAAACCCTTGAGCTTATCCGCAAAACCATGGAACAAAAAAATCTTTACCAGGGGTGCCTGCTCTGAACCCCAAAAAATTTTTTTGGGGTTTTCTGTTGACAAATAAGATAATAATAGTAATTATTACTATTAATGGTGGTTGATATGAGGCATACCAAACAAAGAAAGCTTATACTCGAATGCCTGAGGATGACAACATCCCATCCCACGGCAGTGGAGGTATATGACCAGGTAAGAAACAAAATGCCGAACATAAGCCTCGGAACTGTTTACAGGAACCTTGACTACCTGTGCAGCCACGGGCTTGCAAGAAAAATTGACACCTGCGGGGAACGCAAGCGTTTTGATGCAACAGTTGAGGATCACGTGCACATTATATGTACAGTCTGCGGAAAAGTCCGGGATGCTGAAACCGGTCCCGGCATAAGCCCGCAGACCCTGATGCACCCTGAAAATACCGCAGCATCAGGCTTTAAGATCACGGGGGTAAGAATAGACATTCTGGGGATATGCCCCGAATGCCAGAAAAGGCAACCCAGTAAAACAAATCCATAAAATAAAACATTAAAACCGAACCGAAAGGCAGGGAGGAAGAAATGACATCAATTAAAGGAACCAAAACAGAAAAAAACATTTTAACCGCTTTTGCAGGCGAATCCCAGGCCCGCAACAGGTACACCTATTTTTCCTCGCAGGCAAAAAAAGAAGGCTATGTCCAGCTTGCAAACATTTTCGAGGAGACAGCAAACCAGGAAAAGGAACACGCCAAAAGGCTTTTCAAGTTCCTGGAAGGTGGGGGGGCGGAAATTCAGGCCACTTTTCCCGCCGGAAAACTGGGCACCACCCTGGAGAACTTAAATGAGGCGGCAAACGGTGAAAAATACGAACACGAGGAAATGTATCCCGAATTTGCCAGGGTGGCAGAAGAAGAAGGCTTCCTAAAGGTGGCCGCAGCAATGAGGTCTATCGCGGTGGCTGAGCAACTTCATGAAAGAAGATACAGAAGCTTTATTGCAAATATTGAAAACGGCTCTGTTTTTAAAAAAGACAAGGAAGTCACCTGGAAATGCCAGAACTGCGGCTATACCCACAAGGGCACCGAGGCTCCGAAGGAATGCCCCTCCTGTGCCCATCCAAGGGATCATTTCGAGGTTCTCTGCGAAAACTGGCAGTAGCCAGCCCTATATTTTAAAAAGCGGGGCGGGCCTTTTCGGCCCGCCCTTTATCAAAGCGCGCCTTTGGTTTCCATGCCGGTTTTTATCAGCGTTATCAGGCTGTTTAATATCCTGGCAGTCAATCCCCAAATTATATCTTTCCCATATTGATACAAATCACTTTCAAAATTCATCCCTTTCCAGTTATATAACCCGAATGAGTACGCTTCCGGGGCCAGCAGATGGGAAAAAGGAATAATGATAAGGCGCTCCACCTCCCTGGCATCAGGCTTAAAATCATACGGATAAGGGATTTCGCCTACAAACGGTGTGATGCTGAAATTTGACGTCAGGGTCTGCTGCGTGCTCAAAGACCCCCAGACTTCAATGTCACCCTGGTTTACGCCGATCTCTTCTTCTGTCTCCCTTAAGGCGGTCTCCAGATCGTCCCTGTCGCCTTCTTCTCTTCCTCCGCCCGGAAATGAAATCTGATCGCCGTGAACTCCGGGATAATCCGGACGTTTTATAAATACCAGGCACAGACCCCCGGGGGCCGGATAATACGGAATTAACACGGATGCGGGTTTCAGCCCACCCGGCGAAATATGCCCGGGCTTGTGCCCGGTCACTATCCTCTTTATTTCCTCTTTGCCGTATTGCGTCTTCACTGTGCTGACATTAGTTAAATTAATTATCGGCGGGACCTTTGCTATAGTATGTGCCGGAGCAGGGACGGCACCATGGGCGTTTTCCGACTCAGGCTCGCATGAGGCAAATAAATATGGCGAGTTCCATCCTCGGTCATCCCCGGCTTTTGGCGGAGAGAGAGGGATTCGAACCCTCGAACGGGTATTACCCCGTTACTCGCTTAGCAGGCGAGCGCCTTCAGCCGACTCGGCCATCTCTCCGCTTAACCGGATGGGGGTCAAACCTTGATTTTTGTCCTTAATATTAAGGACAAAAATCAAGGTTTGACCCCATATTGGCGGAGGGAGTAGGATTCGAACCCACGGAGCTTTCGCTCAACGGCTTTCAAGGCCGCCGCCTTAAGCCACTCGGCCATCCCTCCTGCCTTTTTGCTATGTTTTTACCAGACTTAAAAGCCGCGGGTCAATAGTTTTATCCCGGCTTTTACCCGCTGCCGGTCTCAAGGGGTCTTGCTTTGTATTGACATCGATAATATATGCCTTATTATTAATTTTCGTTTATTATAAACCATAATTCAGATAAAACTGGATTCAACCATGCGATTTAAATAGTTCTGCTGGGGGCTGTAAAATGAAACAGAAATACTCGATTGTAAAAGACGACAAGACCGGCGACCTTGCGATTCAGGAATATGCCGAGCTCAGCAAGGATATGTTTTCCCTTGTTTGCGAAGAGGCCTATGAAAAAGACAGAATTCAAAGCGCCGTAAAAGAAGACAAAAAGGCCCTGATAGATATCCTGCGCACCCCCAACCTGTATCCCATATCAGATTACATTGACAAAATCGCCGATGCGGTCATCGGGCTGTACCAAACCGGAAAGCAGAGCGAACCGGTGGAGCTGGTTTTTGATGATGTGGATCTTTTTAAAAGCGAAGAAGAAAAGGACGAAGCGGTTGAAGAAGACTCTGTGGAAATAGAGGATCTGCTGGAAGACGACTCTGATGACAAGGATTCCGGCAAGGACAAAGATATCAAGGACGAGGAAAAATAGACGTCCGGATTGAAAATATAAGGAGATAGGCCATGTTTAAGACCAAGGAGCAGGTTTTTGAAAAAATAATGTCCCAGGAAAAACCGGTGTGCCCCCACTGCGGACAGGAGATGAAGATCTGGGAGATTCCACCCATTGCGGTAGGAGACGGTCTGGGATGGGATTCTCCCTACATGTACGTATGCTTTAATGACGAATGTCCGCTTTTTGTCGAAGGATGGGACAATCTGTGGGAAAATTATGCCCAGCATGCTTCATACCGGTGCATAAAGAGCCCCCACAGCAGCAATTTTGAAGTAATGCCCGTGTTCAGCTCTGTCGGCGGTCAGGGCCAGATCATTGACGATGAAGTGGTCGCAGCCCAGGAACGGCTGAAGGAAGCCACAAAAAAAGGTTTTTCCATTCTTGCTGAATGCTACGTCTCAAACGACTCGGTTACCTGCGTGCAAATGCTGCTCGATCCTTCAGAGCCCGCGCGCGTCCGGATGAAAGCTGCCGAAATGGCAGGAGATATAGCCGGCCTGGAAGCCCTGGAGGTTTTAAGCAACAGGAGTTTCGGCAATGACCTTCTGCAATCAAAGACAGATGAGGCAATAGCCAAAATTCATGAGCGCCATTTCACCAGGGAATGCCCGTTCTGCGCGGAAATCATCAAAAAGCGGGCCAAAATCTGCAAACACTGCGGCAAAGATGTTTCGGGTGTATAGCCGGCTTTAGCCGGGCTGACCGGAGACCCCGCTGATAACAGACTCTTCCAGGGGTTCGTCGAACTTAAGATGAACCGAGTAATCGTCGAATCCCTGATATTTTACCGCGGAAACCCGACCCTGTCTATCCATGCTCTGAAGCGTTCCGTTGTTGAATCCAAGGTCAAACCAAACCCGAAGCCTTCGGCCCAAAAGAATCCCGGAAACCTCGGGCCGGGGCGTCTTGATCACAAATGCCACCCCGCCGGCCGAAATATCTGCAAGCTCGCTCTTATATCGCCTGCCCATCTGCCTGCCGGCCCTGTCCAGCATCTGAAATTCCAGGTTGCCGTCGGCAGGAATCCTTTTGTATCTTCTTCTCTCCAAACCGGCTTCTTCCAATGCCGCCTTGACCTGATCTTTTTGCTTACAGAAATCAAAAAGCCGGGTTTCAAGCAAAGGGGCGTCGCTTCTCCATTTTTCCAGCACGTTTTTTTCAACATAGCCGGTTTTCACCTCTGATACGGCAATCAGAGTAACCGTACACACCGTGGATGAAAAAAACTGATCAGTACCGAATATATCGCCGGTCACAAGGGTCTTTATATACAACTCCTCGCTGTCCTGCCTGAAAACCGCCTTTGCCTCCCCGCGGTTGATAAAATACAGACGCTCGCATATATCGCCCTGCTGTGCAATCACTTCGCCGGGTTTAAAATCGGCGTTTTTCATCGAGTAATAAAGGGCGTTTGCCTCCTCGGCTGAAAGTCCTTCATAAAGTTCGCTCCAGGTTTGCAGATGGTTTTCATCAAGGGCTCCTGCTTTTTCATTCTCAATAGTATCAGCGGCTTTCACAATTTCGCTTATGGCCAGGGGGTCCACCTCGTATAACCATTCATGCAACGCCTCAGCCTTTTCAAAGTTTTGCATTCCCGCGTGGGCCGCGATCATTTCAGAAATAAGGCCCACTGCCTCTTGTTTCCTGTTTTCCCTTACATACTGCTCTGCCAGGGCCTCTTTTTTTTTCAGTTCTTCTTCTGACACTTCAAACACCTCCCACACCTTTATGCCGGCTTATCCGCGCTTGATATTGACAAGCGCTTTTGCGGCAGCTGTTCTTACTTTTTCAGAATAGCCTTTTATCAGACCTCTTTCCCGTACGATTTTTTCCAGGGCGGAAACAGCCTCGGCTGCCTGAATTCTGCCAAGGACCTCGCACGATTTTGCCAGGATTTCTTCACGCTCCCTCCTGCCGCCACGAAGCCTTTTTGATTCAAGGACCTCTATGAGATACGGCACGGCCTCCTGGTAGCGCAGTGCCCCTATAACCGATATGATATAGCTTGCCAGCCTGCGATCGGCTTCTTCAATATTTTTCAGCAAAACAGCACCGGCTTTTTCTCCGCTTATGGACTGGATGCTTTTTACTGCTTCGAGCTGAACCCTGTAATCAGGATAGGCAATAAGGACTTCGAGCACATCTATGTGTTCCTGCCCGCCGATGCGACCCAGCAGAAGCGCCAGGTTCCTTGTATAATACCACGGGGCGTCCTGGCTGAGCCGCTTTTCTACGAGCTCAGCCGCCGGTCTCCCGATATGCGTCAATGCCTGTATTATCCTGTTGCGCTCGGATTTTTCGGGACTTTCGTACAGGCGGTCAAGCAGTCGTTCTATTGTCTCCGTATACAGGGCAAACAGGTTACCGGCATGAAAGGCCTTTTTTTGTCCGCCCTTATTTTCAAAATCTTTTAACAAAATATCAAGGATTTGGGAAGGGGTAAGACTTTTTACTATGTTTTCAATGCTTTCAGATACGGCTCTGCGCACTTCGGGCGAACCTTCGTAGAGAGCCTTTTCCATCCGTGCAAGAAGCTCGGATGCGGAATCCCGCCCGCCGGAATCAATCATCCGGCCGAGGGCCGCAGGCATGGCGGCCGCGATACCCGGATCGGCAAGAGGTGTGGCATCGCCTTTCATAACCCGGGACATAGCTTCTTTAAGCATCGCCTGGCTGCCGGAGTGTGCGTACGCTTCGCGGCCCTCGCCTTTAGAAAACCCGGGGTGCTCATTTTTTGCCTCCCGTGCCGGCGCGGCTTTATTTTCTTTCTCCGTTGCCTGATTCCGGTCCCCCGAGCCTGAAACAATACGCTGATCCGGTCCCATTGTCACATAGACCTTTTTACCGATAGCGATATTTTTAATTCCGGCATCAGAGATCATTCTGTCCAGACTCCCGGTCTCTTCTATCTGCTCCGCACTTTTGCCCAGAATGCTTATAAAGGCGAAAATCTCGTCTCTATCCGTTCCTTCCGAAAAAGAGAGACTTTTTATCCCCAGATCAGACATCCAGGCAAGAAAAGAGCTTACCTGTGGTTTCTGGTGCTGTTTTTGAGTCAGGGCCAAGCCCTGCACCAGCAGCCTGTTATCGGTTTCCGCAAACTCCAGGGGGGCTGATTCCTCAAGGGCCTTTTGCAGGGCTTTGTTCATGCGCGCAACAGATTCCTGAATAATTTCGCTTGATGAGGGATACAGGCGAATGTTTGTTATCGCCGCATTAAAGGCAAACAGAAACTCGAGGGCCGGGTTTTGCATTTTTGGCCTCTTGGGCTTTATGTTCCGGCTTTTGCTTTTCGACAGGTATTTACATTCATTATATCATAAGAACGAAAAATAATTCGTTCTTTTTCCATTCTTTTTTCAGGCAGAAAAAACGGTTCGGCTTTGCTGATAAGCCCTTTTGCCTTTTGCGCGTCAGGCAGAGCTTCAAGGCCCTGGCCGATCTGTTTTCCGGTTGCGGCGTCAAAAACCAGGGCCGTGTTTCCGTCTGATGCGGCCGCATATGGCACGACCCGGTCAAACAGGACTCTTGCAGCGGCAATCGCCTCTTTTTTGCGCGAATCCAGGGAACCGGCAGCACTCTTTATAACCATGAAAGGCTGTTTTTCCGCAAACACAACCAAATCCACCGCAGAGCGGTATTTCTCTGCCGCCGCAATAAAGGATACAGGCATGTCAACAACGATATCTGAGCGCGCGTATCCCTTTTGATCAACAAGCACCCGTTCGACTTCCTGGCGGTTTGCCTCTGCGCCCGAATCCGGAACCTGTTTTCCTGTCACGTAATCTGTAATCATGTCAAAATGATTATCCGGGATCATAATATCTGCTCACGGGTTTTTAATCAGGTTTTTGCCCGTCATTTCAGCAGGCTGATCGATTCCCATTACATAAAGAATTGTCGGGGCAATATCTCCTAACACGCCCGGCTGAAGCGAAACAGTGCGCACCTTTTCCCCCACCGCCACAAAAGGAACCGGGTTCATGGTATGGGAGGTGTGCGGGGAGCCGTCCGGTTCTGCCAGCTGCTCTGAATTTCCGTGATCGGCTGTTACAAAAACCGTATACCCCCCTGCAAGCGCGCTTGCAATCACTTTTTCCGCGCACCGGTCCACGACTTCGGCGGCTTTTACCGCGGCCTGCATCACGCCGGTATGCCCCACCATGTCCATGTTTGCGAAATTTATAACGATTAAATCATATCTGCCCGATCCGATGCGGGCCACCGCCTCGTCTGCCACTTCATATGCGCTCATTTCCGGCTTTTCATCATAGGTTCCCACATCCCTGGGCGAGGGGATCATTTTGCGCTCCTCGTTTTCAAACGGGGTCTCCTCGCCTCCGTTGAAAAAATAGGTAACATGCGCGTATTTTTCCGTTTCTGCAAGCCTGAACTGCCTGAGCCCGGCCTTGCTGACAACCTTGCCGAATATGTTTTCAAGATGCACGGGGCCGAAAGCCACGGGCAGGTCAAAGGTTTCATCATAGATGGCCATGCAAACGTAGCCGCCTAAACGGGGGGTTTTTTTTCTGTCAAAACCTTTAAAACTTTCTTCTGTAAACGCCCTGGTAATCTGCCTGGCCCTGTCGGGCCTGAAGTTGAAAAAAACAATACCGTCGCCATCTTCTACCGTGCCCAGCGGTTTGCCGCTTTGTGCGGTTATGACCACCGGTTCCACAAACTCGTCTGTTTCACCCCTTTCATAGGCGTTTTTTACTGCTTCTACCGGATCTGTTTCAGCTGTTCCACGTCCAAGGGTATACAGGTCGTAGGCCTTCTCGGTTCTGTCCCATCTTGTATCCCGATCCATTGCATAATAGCGGCCGCAAAGACTGGCGATTTTTGCAAACCGATAGTCGCCCAAATATTGCTGAAGGCTTTCTATATAACCTGCGCCGCTGTCTGGGGGAGAGTCCCGGCCGTCCAATATGGGATGAACAAACACCCGCTCCAACCCGTATCTGCCCGCCTTCTCTATTAAGGCAAAAAGATGATGAAGCTGGCTGTGAACCCCGGCATCTGAGACCAGCCCCATAAGGTGAAGGGCCGACCCCCTGTTTTTCACCTCCTGCATCACACCCGAAAGCGCGGGGTTTTCGAAAAAGGAGCCGTCCCTTATGGCAAGGTCGATTCTCAGCAGCACTTGGTATACCACTCTGCCCGCGCCTATATTCAAATGCCCCACCTCGGAGTTTCCCATAATGCCGTCGGGCAGCCCCACTGCTTCCCCGGAGCACTGAAGCCGGGTTTTCGGCCACTGCTCCATGGTTTTATCCAGAAAGGGTGTATCTGCCACGTATATGGCATTGTTCGGTCCCGATTCCCCGAGCCCCCAGCCGTCCAGAATCATAAGAATGCATCTGCCGCCTGCTGTATCATCATTCATTTAATAGATTTTCCTTTCCCTGCACTGATTCCGGCTGAACAAATTCTGATATATCGACTCTTCTGGCATCGGCCCACAAGCTTTCAAGATCATAGAAGCGGCGAACCGGATCATAGAACACGTGGATAACCACGTGGCCGTAATCTATCAATACCCACTGGCCGTCCTTGACGCCTTCCACTGAAAGAGGCCGGATCCCAGCCTTTTTAAGCTCTGATTCTATGAATTCTGCTATGGCTGATACCTGTCTGTTGGATCTGCCCGAGCAGATCATGAAAACGTCGGCCACGTCAGTGACCGTAGTTACATCCAGCACCACGAGTTCCATGGCCTTGCGGCCCAGGGCAGCGGCCACATAGGGTTTAAGTTCCGGGTCCAGAGGTAACTTGCTCATAAATACAACCCCTTTTCGTGTATATATGTCTCCACGCTTTCAGGCACCAGGTATCTGACCGAGGCCTTTGCTTTGGTCAGGCTTCGTATCCTGCTGGCTGAAATGTCAAGCAATGTTGCTGAAAATGGGTATACCGCCCTTTTTCCCGGATGCACAAACCTGCGGTTTTCAGGCTCAAACCGGTATTGCGCGGAGACCCGGTCTGAAATAATCCTTGACACAACTTCTATCAGGTCGCCGCCTCCGCGGTCCGAGGGTCTTGAAAGCACAATAATTTCAATATACTCAAAAAGCTCGGTGTATGATTTCCAGGTTTCGATCTCTTCAAAGGCATCCACCCCCATCACGAGCCAGCAGCGCGTATCTTCCGGCATACTGCCGGAAATCTGCTTCACTGTATCAATGGTATAGGACCTGCCGCTTCTTTGCAACTCCAGCTCGGAGACATCAAAAGCGGGATTCTCCTGCGTTGCCCGCAACAGCATTTCATAGCGGTCTTCGGCGGGAGCAAGCCCCGGACCCGGCTTGTGCGGAGGGTTTGCCGCGGGGATGAAATACACCTTGTCAATTGCAAATCTCTCCCGCACTTCTTCTGCCACCCTCAGATGCCCAAGGTGCACCGGGTTAAAGGTGCCTCCGAATAACGCTATGCGCCGCAAAAATTTTCCTTTTTCCTATGTTCTTATCTGCCCGTCTCCGAGCACCACGAATTTTGTTGTTGTCAGTTCATTTATACCCATGGGGCCGAAAGCGTGAAGCTTGGAGGTACTAATACCCATTTCGGCTCCCAGGCCGAGCTGCCCCCCGTCGTTAAACCTGGTGGAAGCGTTTACCAGAACAACAGAAGAGTCAACCCGGTTCAAAAAGCGCCGGGCGCGTGCAAAATCCCTTGTAACTATGGCCTCTGTGTGCTGCGAGCCGTATTTTTCTATATGCGCCATGGCCTCGTCCATGCCTTCTACAATTTTTACGGCAAGTATCAAATCCAGATATTCCTCGTACCAATCCTCTTCTGCAGCAGCCTTTGCATCGGATATGATTTTCAGGGTTTCATCACAGCCCCTTAGCTCCACGCCTGCTTCCGAAAACATCCGGGCCATCTCCGGCAGAAAATCCCGAGCCGTCTCCCTGTGAACCAGCAGAGTCTCCATGGCATTGCACACTCCCGGACGCTGTACTTTTGCATTAAGGCAGATCTCGCGGGCCATCTCAAGCTCCGCTGATTCGTCAACGTAGACGTGACATACCCCCTTGTAATGCTTTAAAACCGGAATTCTGGAATTATCAACCACAAAACGAATCAGCCCCTCGCCTCCGCGCGGAATTATAAGATCCACGTAATCTTGCTGGGCAAGGAGCACGTTTACGGCCTCCCGGTCCCGAACCGGCACTATCTGTACCGCATGTTCCGGCAGACCGGCCTCCCGGAGCCCTTCTGATACGGCTTCGGCCAGGGCTTGGTTAGAATTAAGCGCTTCTGAGCCGCCGCGAAGAATTACCGCGTTCCCGGACTTGACGCAAAGGCCCGCCGCATCAATTGTAACGTTTGGCCTGGATTCGTAGATAATGCCTATGACCCCGAGCGGAATCCTCATGCGGCTTACCGCAAGCCCGTTCGGCCTGATCCAGGTCCGATCCATTGAACCCACGGGATCTTCCAGGGCGGCCACCTCTGCCAGGCCTTCGGCCATGGCTGAAATCCCCTCATCGGTTATGGTGAGCCTGTCTATCATTGCGGCTGAAAGGCCCTGCTCCCTGGCACGGGCCACGTCCCGGGCGTTTTTTTCCTTTATCCGGCCCGAGTTTTCGGAAAGCTTCTTACCTATGGCCAAAAGCGCATTGTTCTTCTGTACCGATGAACAGCCTGCAAGTTCTGTTGCCGCCTTTCTTGCGGCTTCAGCCATTTCAATTATTTGTGATTCTGTATTCATGACCGGCTCCTTATTTTTCATGTTTCCATGACAGTCATGTTGTTTCTGTGAATCACCTCGTCATACGGTTTTTCCCCTAGTTTTTCCTTAATCTGGCCTGTGCGGCACCCTTTTATTTTTCTGATCTCGGTTGAGCCGTAATTAACCAGACCGGCTGCAAGTCTCCGGCCGTACAAATCCTTGAGATTCACGGGCGAGCCCACGCCGAAATCGCCTTCCACTTCGGTGATTCCTCCCGGAAGCAGGCTTTTTCCCTTCTCAACAATCGCCCGGGCAGCCCCCTCGTCCACAATTAGCGTACCTTTGGGCTTAAGGGTAAATCCGATCCAGCTTTTGCGGTTAGACAACCTGTGCTCGGAAGGAAGAAAAAAGGTTCCCCTGTCTTCACCGCTGAAAAGCTTTATCAGAATGTCGTTTTCAAGACCGTTTGCGATTACCATGGGAATTCCCGCAACCGATGCCTTGCGGGCGGCCCTGATCTTGGAGAGCATTCCGCCGGTGCCCAGAACTCCCGGCATGCCGCTTGCCGTTTTCTCGATTTCCCGGGTTATGCTTCTTACCACCGGGACCAGCCTGGCTTCCGGGTCGGTGCGGGGGTCTCCTGTATAAAGACCGTCGATGTCGGTAAGATTGACCAGGATATCAGCCCCCATCATCAGGGCGATAAGCGCTGAAAGATTATCGTTGTCCCCGAATTTGATTTCCTCGACCACCACCGTATCGTTTTCATTGATGATCGGCACGACTTTCCAGGCCAGAAGCGTGTGCATGGTGTTTCTGGCGTTTAAGTAGCGACGGCGGCTCACGGACAAATCATCGCTTGTCAGAAGAATCTGGGCCACCTTGCGGCCGTATGTTTCAAAGGCGTTTTCATAACACAGGATAAGCCCGGCCTGGCCCACGGCTGCAACGGCCTGACGCTTGGGGATTTCATCCGGGCGGCGTTCAAGGCCGATTTTTCTCTGGCCCGAGGCCATGGCTCCGGAGGAAACAAGCAACACTTCCAGGCCCTTTTCCGACAGCTCGCATATCTGCCGGCTCAGGCTTGAAATCACTTCCGTGTTCAAACCGTCGGAAGCGGTAAGCACGCCGCTTCCAACCTTGACAACCGCCCGGCCGGCGTTTTTGAAAAATGATGCCCGATCAGCTTCCATCAGCTTCTATCCCGGTGTTTACCATTTTACTGAGTGCATCCACAAGGCGTTCCACCCCCAGGCCGGTTGCTGCTGATATCTCGTATACAGGCCGGTTGCCCGCGGCCCTGACAAATTCTTGCGCTCTTTGCGCGGCTTCGGGCAAATCAATCTTGTTTAGGGCTATAAGCTGGGCCTTTTCCAGCAATTTTGGACTAAAACCTCCAAGCTCGGTGTTTACCGCATCGTATGCCGCAAGCGGGTTTTTTGGGTCAATGGCCGATGCATCCACCATATGCAGCAGAATGCCTGTGCGCTCCACGTGACGAAGAAAACGTGTACCAAGTCCGGCACCGTTTTGCGCGCCTTCTATCAGTCCCGGAATATCGGCAACAACAAAGGGCTCGCCGTAGCGGGACTCGACCACGCCGAGAACCGGGTTTATGGTTGTAAAGGGATAATCCGCTATCTTGGGACGCGCAGAGGTGATCCTGCTTATCAGGGTGGATTTGCCTGCATTGGGAAAACCGACAATGCCGATGTCGGCAAGGAGTTTGAGGCCCAGTTTAATGGTGCGGGTTTCCCCCGGCTGACCCGGCTGAGCATGCCGCGGCGCCCTGTTTGTGGAGGTGACAAAACGCCTGTTGCCTCTCCCCCCCTGCCCGCCCCGGGCCACCACGACCGTTTCGCCCGGGGTAGTGCAGTCGTGAATGATTACGCCCGTAAGCGCATCGGTTATAACCGTGCCCGGAGGAACCTCTATTACAAGGCAACTGCCGCTTTTTCCGGTTTTTTGTTTTCCCTGCCCGTGGCCGCCGTCGGCCGCCTTGAAATTGCGCTTATAGCGAAACCTGTGAAGCGTCCTCAGGCGTTGGGAAGTACGGACGAGCACGTCGCCGCCCTTTCCTCCGTCCCCGCCGTCAGGGCCGCCGCGGGGCACATATTTTTCGCGCCGGAAACTTACGCACCCCCGGCCCCCGTGACCCGCGGCCACGGAGATAGACACTTCATCAATAAAACTCACGCTGCATGTACGCTTACTTTTTTCCGGGAACGGCCCAGCCGTTCAAATGACACCGTGCCGTCCACTTTGGCAAACAGGGTATAGTCCTTGCCGACACCCACATTTTCACCGGCGTGTATTTTGGTTCCAAGCTGCCTGACTATAATATTGCCGGCCCGGACCTTCTGGCCGCCGAAGCGTTTTACTCCCCGGCGCTGCCCCTGGCTGTCCCGCCCGTTTTTTGAACTGCCGCCAGCTTTTTTGTGTGCCATTTTCCTGTACCTCTTTTATGCTGTTATGCTTTCTATCTGCACCGCTGTATAGGACTGGCGATGCCCCTTTTTCCTGCGGTAGCGCTTTCTGCGCTTGTACTTGAACACAAGCACCTTTTTGGATCGCCCCTGTTCCAGTATCTTTCCACCGACCTCGGCGTTTGCCAGCACAGGCTCTCCAACTGAAACCGTATCCCCGTCGGTGAACATCAATACCCGGTCAAAGGTAACCGTTTCCCCTACATTGCCGGGAATCTTTTCAATGCGCAGCACATCGCCTTCACTTACTTTATATTGCTTGCCGCCCGCGGCAACAACTGCATACATGGCCTTAATCCTCCCAAAGCTTGTATTTAAAAATTTAATAATTTTAACGTCATTTATCAATTTGTCAATAAAAAACAACGCAAATGTCAATAGCATTTAGAAATGTCCGGTTTTCATAGCAAGTGAAATGTCCGGTTGATTAAAAATTGTTTCTTGCGCCATAGCCTACTTGTATAATAAATTTATTCTGCCTGCTCGGAGGATAGGGCAACACTGGGGAGAGACCCGAGCGCCGTAGCAGGTGAATATACGGATGGGCAGGGCATTTTGCTCTGCCCTTTATCTTTATGCCCATCCGGTATTCCATAAGGCGATAAACCCCGGGGGGAATGGGGGGCTGGCCCCCCATTAT
>JAIPDS010000057.1 GCA_021737565.1 Desulfobacteraceae bacterium
TTATCAAGCCGAGGTGCCGATTGAATTTATTTACGCATATACCAATGAGAGGAGTGAGCAGGAGTTTATCTGTTTATTGCCTGAGGATCACAAATTAAAGAAAGTTTGGCCGTAAGGAGGGTTATATGGGCGTAAAAGTCAGACAGAAAAAACAGGGTAAAGGAAACCCCTGGTGGATCTTTATCAACCACGAGGGGCAGCGCAAATCAATTAAGGTGGGTGATAAACGAACCGCTGAACGAAAGGCGGCAAAGATTGAAAAGATGTTAAAGTCCGGCCAATACCAGCTTAACGCGGAGCCAGAGGAAAAAACGGTCACCTTCAAAGCCCTATCCCGCGAATGGTTATCGGAAATCAAGATCACCCGGAAGGCTTCAACTCATGAACGGTACAATCAAATCCTTGATTCCCATATTCTGCCGAAATTCGGAAAACGCGGCATTGCCGATATTACAAAGGGCGAAATCAAGACGTTTTTTATCAAAAAGATTGAGGAGGGCTTTTCACGGTCCAGCGTGGCAATTTTCCGGGATGTAATGAGCGGGGTTTTCAATAACGCGATAGACCAGGAAATCATTGAAGCCAACCCTACCCTGGGAATCACGAAAAAACTTTCCCTGGCAGGTGGCAAGGATCAGCACGTTGACCCGCTAGACTTTTCCGAAACCCAAACATTTCTTGAAACATGCAAATCCTTCTGCCCGGAACACCATGCGTTTTTCTTTACGGCATTGCGTACCGGCATGAGGCTGGGCGAACTGCTGGCCTTGCAGTGGGGCGATATTGATTTCAATTCGGGTTATATCCTTGTACGCAGGACGTATAAGCGCGGTCAATTCACGGAACCGAAAAACAAAAAGACCCGCAAGGTTGATATTTCCGAGGCACTGGTTGAGGTATTAGAAAATCAGGCCACCTTGGAGAAAAAAGAGACTTTGAGACGGGGATGGACTGAACCCCCGGAGCTTGTCTTTACAGTCAAGGACGGCAACCCTATTGAGCAGAATGATATAAGGCGGGTTTTCAAGCGGACGCTGAAAAAAGCAGGACTAAGGGAGATCCGCTTCCATGATCTGCGGCATACATACGCAAGCCAGATGCTTTCCCTGGGAGAATCCCCGGTCTATGTAAAGGAACAATTAGGCCATCATTCCATCCAGCTGACAGTTGATACATACGGCCATTGGATACCAACTGAGAAACGCTGCGGAGCCAATAAACTCGACGATCCAGAACTTACGACCGGCGTGAATCCCCGCCATTCAAGCAACCGCCAAGAATCCGCACCCAAAACGCACCCTGGAAATATAAAAGCCGTAACCCCTTAGGATTACGGCTAATAATTGCCAATGGTGCCGAAGGGGAGATTCGAACTCCCACGGAGATACCCCCACTAGACCCTGAACCTAGCGCGTCTACCAGTTCCGCCACTTCGGCACTTTGGTAACCGGATAAATCCTGTCAAAACAATCATTGATCAAAGTTTAAATTTTTTATATAAAGCCATATTGTTTTGCTGTCAAGATTAATCTTTTACGCGGAGATCCTGAAACCACTTTAAATTTGAGCATTCTTTTTTTATGAAAATCATACGCGGAACAGATGAAATCAAAGAGCCGTTTGAAAACGCCGTGGTTGCCATAGGTAATTTTGACGGCGTGCACCTGGGGCACCAGGCTATTTTAAAGCATGTACTTGAAAAGGCAAGAGAGATAAAAGGCACCTCTGTTGCTATTACGTTTGAGCCCCACCCGGTAAAGGTCCTGGGAAACAACGGCTCCCCGCCGCTTATCACGGTTCTTGAGCAAAAAATCGAACTGATTGAGCAGCTCGGCTTTGACGTGCTGATCTGCATTAAGTTTGACCGGTCATTTGCCGAACTTACCGCCCAACAGTTCCTTGAGGAGATCCTTGTTAAAAAAATCGGCATGAAGGCAATAGTCATAGGAAAAGATTATACCTTTGGCAAAAACAGGAAGGGTAACGTGAGATTTCTGCAGCAGCATGCTGAAAAATACGGATTCGAGGTAATCGTTCCGGACTGGGTTCCTGTTTTGCCCGACAGCCCCGAAAGGGTAAGCAGCACCCGCATCCGGGAGATTATTGAACAAGGTAGGGTCTCTGAGGCAAAGCCGCTTCTGGGAAGATATTATCAGCTCAGGGGCGAGGTATGCAGGGGAAGAGACCGCGGGGGGCGGAAACTCGGCTTTCCCACGGCAAACATCCGCATACGTGACGAACTATGCCCGAAAATTGGTGTTTATGCAGTCACGGTTGAAACTCGCTCAGGGTCTTATCAGGGGGTGGCCAACATCGGCTACAGCCCGACCTTTGACGATCATATTTTTACCGTGGAAGTCCACCTGCTTGATTTCAGCGGAGACTTATACGATCAGCAAATCAGGGTAAATTTCATAGAACGCATCCGGGATGAAAAAAAATTCAGCGGCATAGATGAACTCTCGGATCAAATCAGGCACGACATAGAGGCTGCCCGCAGGGTTCTTTCAGATATTTTACCGGATCAACACAAACAAAACAAAGAGTCATAGGCAATGTCGGTACTCGAAATCTTAACATATCCTGATCCCCTGTTAAATGAGCCGGCAAAGCCGGTAGAAAGCATTAACAGCCGGATTCACCGGGTTATTGACGACATGGCGGAAACCATGTACCAGGCACCGGGAGTCGGGCTTGCAGCCACGCAAGCAGGAATAAACAAGTGCGTGATAGTATTCGATCCAGAGGCAGATTCTGAAAAACAGGACTTTCAGGTTTTTATCAATCCGAAAATTATAGAATTCTCGGGCACAACCATATCTGAAAACGAAGGGTGCCTTAGCGTTCCTGATTTCAGGTCTGATGTGGAAAGATTTGAGCGGATAGTGGTTGAAGGACTTGACATGCACGGCAAAAACCTGAAATTTGAAGCAACAGGTCTGCTTTCAGTAATTTTGCAGCATGAAATCGATCATTTAAACGGGATCCTGTTCATTGACAGGATAAGTGCCCTGAAGCGGCAAATGTATAAAAGAAAACGCAAAAAACAGCTTAAAGACGAATCATGACACGGCTTAATATAATATTCATGGGCACCCCGGATTTTGCCGTACCTTGCCTGAAAGTTCTCAGCCAAAGCGCCCATCGGGTTTCACTGGTTGTCACCCAGCCGGACCGCCCCAAAGGCAGGGGAAGAAAAATCGCGGAGCCCCCGGTCAAACAGGCGGCAGAAGATCTAGGCTACCCGGTGGCGCAGCCCGAATCAGTGGATACTGAAAAATTCTACAACCAAATCAGCGAACTCCGGCCTGATCTTTTCGTGGTGACCGCCTTTGGCCATATCCTGCCCAAGCGCGTTTTGGAGCTGTCTCCCATGGGAGCAGTCAACCTTCACGCCTCTCTGTTGCCAAAATACCGTGGACCTTCGCCCATACAATGGGCCATAATAAACGGGGAGGCAGAAACAGGCGTAACCAGCATGCTGATGGATGCCGGCCTTGATACCGGAGAGATCCTGCTTTCTAAAAGCACTCCCATCTATGCAGATGATACGGCGGGAACCTTACATGACCGGCTTGCCCTGATAGCCGCAGATGTATTGATCCGCACTCTTGAAGGCTTCTGCGACGGAACCATACGGCCGATTTCGCAGAATCACGCCATGGCATCATATGCTCCCATGCTGAAAAAAACAGACGGCCGCCTGGACTGGACGCGTACAGCAGAGTACCTGGAACGCTTCATCCGGGGAATGACCCCCTGGCCGGGCGCCTATACCTATTGGGAAGACAAGAGACTTAACATATTCAGGGCCGAAATCCGCCCCGGCGACAGGGAACATCAGCCGGGAACAGTGCTAAGTGCATTTGACAACGAATTGCGGGTGGCTGCGGGAAAAGATGCGGTTTCCATACTTGAAGTACAGGCGGAATCGGGCAGGCGCATGAACATTGCTGAATTTCTGAAAGGCGCAAAACTTGTTCCCGGAACAGTGCTGAAATGAACACTGCCGATCCCCGGAAAGCCGCGCTTTATATTTTAAATAAGCTGTCAAAAGGGCGTTCCAACCTCGACAGGATAATCGATGAGCAGGAGGCCGGAGTTTTTTTACATATGCCGCGCCGGGACAGGGCTCTTGCCAATGCCCTTGTCTACGGCGTGCTGCGATGGCGGGCAAAACTGGATTTTAATATTGAAGCGTTTGCCTCCCGGCCTGTAAAACAAATAAAGCCCGAGGTTTTAAACATCCTTCGCATTGGCCTGTTCCAAATGATGTTTCTTTCAAGGATTCCGCAATCAGCCGCGGTAAACACATCAGTGGAAATGGCAAAACAGGTTGCCCCCAAATCCATGGCCGGATTTGTAAACGCCCTGCTCCGTAATTATGCCCGCAGTCCGCAATCGCCTCCTTACCCGGATTTCCGGACAGATCCTCTTGCGGCGATTGCAGTATGCCAGTCATTTCCGCAGTGGCTGGTCTCGCGCTGGGAAAAACGATTCGGGTTTGAAGAAACCCGCAGTTTATGCGAATATTTAAATAAAATACCGCCTGTTACCATAAGGGTAAATCTGCTTAAAACAACAAGAAATCAGGTTTTGGAAAAACTTGCGCCATGTGTCGGCTCTGCTGAGAAGACCCGAATTTCTCGGACCGGAATCGCCCTTTACGGCATGAAAAAACCTGTTTACGAGTTGCCCGGTTTCTCAGAAGGAATGTTCCAGGTCCAGGACGAGGCACCACAACTGGCGACCCCGGTGCTTTCGCCAAAACCCGGGGAAAACGTGCTTGATGCGTGTGCCGGACTCGGGGGCAAAACAGGGCATATCGCCCAGCTCATGGAAAACAGGGGGAAAGTGGTTGCAGCAGACACCGATAGCCTCAGGCTTAAAGCCCTTGAATCCGAGATGGAACGCCTTGGAGTCAATATTGTGGAAACCAGGTGCCTTGACATGGAAAAACCCGGTGTTCTGCCAGGCACGGAATCTTTTGACCGGATCCTTATAGATGCGCCCTGCTCCGGGCTGGGAGTGATCCGCAGGAACCCGGATATAAAGTGGTCGGTTGGCAAAAACGATTTTAAACGCTATCACTCCAGGCAGACCCGAATCCTGGAGACAACAGCCAAATATCTGAAGCCCGGCGGCGCCATTGTTTACGCGGTCTGCAGCATGGAACCCGAGGAAACCGATGCCGTGGTAGAAGAATTCTGCGAAAAATTAAAGGATTTTAAAGTCGAGCCAATCGGCAAGCACTCAACAGACCCTGCGGCAAATCCGGATAAACAGGGCTATCTTCGCCTTTATCCGCACCAGCACAATACAGACGGATTTTTTATTGCACGGATTATACACAGACCATGATAAGGAATTTGTTAAAATATTTAGCCGCTGTCCTGATATTTGCCATAATTGCGGGATTAAGCGCGTTTTTTACCCTGTCTTTTGTCATAAAAAGCGAGGATACGGTAAAGGTGCCTGCTCTGGAAGGGAAAAACGCGGTAGAGGCTCTTGAAATTTTAAGCAATCTTGGATTAAACACCAAGGTCAGGGATTCTGAATACAGTGATGACGTAGCTGAAAACCATGTTATAAAACAATTTCCCTCCCCCGGGGAAGTAATCAAAAAAGGCAGGAATGTGGCGCTTATAATCTCAAAAGGCCCCGAGTCAGTCACTGTTCCTGACCTCAGCGGACAAAACCAGGGTCGCGCAGAAATCATGCTGGAGAAAAACGGACTGGTAGCCGGGCACATAAGCCGCAGCTCATCCGCCGAATTCGCTAAAGATACGATTATTGCCCAGCAACCTGAGCCGCAGGAGGGAGTCAGCCGCGCAACCCCCGTCAATTTGCTTGTAAGCACCGGCCCTGCCCTTAAATCATTCAAAATGCCGGAACTTGCAGGCCGCTTCCTTGACGATGCCATGCTTGTAATTGACTCGCACGGCATGGAGCTTGTGGAGGTAAAGTCGGTGCAGAATCCTGAAAAACCGGAAAACATGGTTACGGCCCAGGCTCCGCCGGCAGGATACAGGGTATCCGAAGACACGAATGTCAGGCTCCTGGTTAACCGCCTGCGCGGAAAACACAAAAAAAACAACGGCGAAAGCAGGGTGCTTTTTTCTTACCGCGTTCCCGCGGGATTTTTAAAAGAGCATGTAAGGCTTGAAATAAACATGTTCGGCACCAGGATAACACTTTATGACAAACTCGTGGAACCAGATACGCTTATCTGGGCCGTGATTCCGGAAAACGCCGAAGGAGCGGCTTTTCTGTATTTAAACCAGGAACTGGTAAAATCTGAAATACTTGACTAAAACGCTGGAGAAAAACAATGAACATTATGATTGCCCCCTCGATTCTTTCCGCGGATTTCTCAAGACTCGGCGAGGAAATCCGTGCGGTGGAAAAAGCCGGTGCAGACTGGATCCACGTGGATGTAATGGACGGCCATTTTGTGCCCAACATAACCATGGGACCCATGATCGTGGAGGCGGCAAACCGGGCCGCCTCTGTTCCCCTGGACGTGCACCTGATGATTGAAAATCCGGAAAGATATATTTCAGCCTTTGCCAAAGCGGGCGCGGACCTGATTTCTGTTCATGCCGAGACCTGCCCTCACCTGCATCGCACCGTGGAACTCATAAAAAACAGCTCCTGCCGGCCCGGGGTGGTTCTAAATCCGGCAACCCCGCTCTCAGCCCTTGACTGGATACTTGACGATATTGACTTTGTTCTGCTAATGAGCGTAAATCCGGGCTTTGGCGGCCAGTCATTTATACGCCCGGTTCTGCAAAAAATTCATGCCTTAAAGCAGATAATCTCGAAAAAAGGGCTTTCAACCCTGATACAGCTCGACGGCGGTATAAACAACGATACCATCGGGCAAGCTGCGGCAGCCGGAGCCGACGTGTTTGTGGCGGGATCTGCGGTGTTTGGCAGCCTTGATTATGCCGGGACAATAAACGGATTTAAAAAGGCGGCTAAAGAGACGGTAACGTGACAAAAAAATCTTTTAACGCAAAAGGAGCGCCGCAATGGGAAAAAAGCAGGTAACAGTCATTCACGGCCCCAATCTCAACATGCTCGGAAAACGGGAACCCGGCACGTACGGTTCGGAATCGCTCTCTGAGATAAACGATGCCCTGCGTAAAAAGGCCAGGGAAAAAAATGCAGAGGTTGATATATTTCAATCAAACCATGAAGGCGAAATCGTCGAGGCCATCCAGGGGGCATCCGGGGTTTGCAATGCTCTTATCATCAATGCCGCGGCATACACTCACACCAGCATTGCGCTACGCGATGCCCTTTTGCTTCTCGATGTTCCGGTTATTGAAATACACATCTCAAATATATTCAAGCGGGAGCCATTCAGGCACAAATCAATGATTTCAGACGTGGTAACCGGACAGATATCAGGCCTGGGTGCGCGCGGATATCTGCTTGCAATGGATGCGGTGCTTGAAATGATCGGGGCGTAATCCGTGAAACGGCTTCTCTTTCCGGCCGCCGTACTTGCAGGAGGCCTGGCCCTGGCCCAGGTGCTTTTTACAATACTGGTTTACGTCTCAAACCTTGAGCTCTTAGCTGAGATGGAAGCCTTAAGGGCCTCGGGCTATCTGGTGGTCCCGAATGAAATAGTAACCCGGGAGTTAGACAGGATAACTCCCGCCGCATGCGGGGCGCTTTTCTTCACTCTCACGGCCGGGACAGGACTTACACTGGCCGCATTTTTTGCAGCATGGCTGAAAGTAAGGGTTTTTCCCAAAAGCCGGATTTATAATGCTGCTGTTGCATCAACATGGCTTGGGGCAGCGGCTGCCTGCAACCTCCAGGGCTGGAACCCGGGTTTTACCATTGTTTTCCTGCTGGTACCGGCCCTGGTATTTACCTTTACAATTAAGCTGATACCCGGCAGGCAAGCCGGCGACGTCTATGTTAGGGCCGCCCACGTGATCGTGGTTGCCATTGCGGCGCTTGGATGGCTGCCGTGCCTTCAGCAGGACGTATTCCTTGATATAAGGGACAGGGTGCTTTTGTCCAATCCCGCGGGACAGAAGGTAAATGAATTCTATTATAATTATACCCTTTATCCGGCAGAACTTATAAAACCCCCGGCAGGCCGCCTGATAAGCGCCTGTGCAATCAAAAGCAAATCAGCCGGGACAAATGCAAAAGATATTGCCCAAAAGCTCATCGGGTTTGACTTGCTTCCTGTTTCAGATCCAGAGGGCGCAAGACTGACCGTCATAACAGATTCTTCGCATCTTGAATTTGCAATGCGCGGCAAGGTGGTTTTTAAAACCCGAGCAAATAATTTTTTTTCCTCCCCGGGCGAAACACTTGAGAAATTTTCACAACAGGCTGATAACAAAAAATATTTGCGGCGTTTTACTCTTGCCGGCCTGACAGCAGCTTTCCCCATTGGACTGTATATATTTCTTCATGCCGGGCTTTGCCTTGTCTTCTGGTTTATCAGATCCAGACCCCTGCGCAGCGCGGTGGCCTCGGGCTGCTGCCTTGTGGTTGCCGTGGCATTTCTGCTGCCGTTTTACGGGCCCCAAGTTAAAGTCTCAGACAAGGAATCCATAAAAATGCTTCTTGAATCAACAAGCTGGTATGATCAGCGCAATGCATTAAAGGCTGTCGCGGAAAACAACTATGATCCACTGGCCTTTGAGACCGGCCGCAAGCTTGCAGGCAGCCCCCGCGTACCGGTACGCTACTGGCTGGCCCGGGCTCTTGGCAGCTCAAATCGCCCTGAGGCCAAAAGAATGCTCTTGTCAATGACAAACGATTGCTCCCCCAATGTCGCCTGCATGGCCTATGCAAGCCTGGGCGGCACCGGCAACGGGCAAACCCGGAAATTTATCCTGGAGCGCATCAGAAGGATCGACCATTGGTATGTTCAGCAATATGCATATAAAGCCTTAAGAAAGCTGGGATGGAAACAAGGCCTGTTGAATACGGATTAAAGCCTTTTGCACTGGTTTTCGTGGCGGTGATCGCGCTTGAGGCGGGTTCCGGGTTTTTTTGCAAAGATCCTCTGATTGTCGCGGGCATTGTGCGGATACTGGATGCAGCAGTGATTGCAGGCGCAGCCATGGTGTTCGGATATAAAGCCCGGCTTCCCGGCATTATTCCTGCTGACGTAAAAAAGGGGATTGTGCGGGGAGTTTTCTGGGCTGCCGGTTTTGGCTGCATTGTGACAATTTTCGGCGGGCTTCTTTATGCAGCCGGCTTTTCCCCCGCAGAAATGATCAGGGTGAGCCTGCCGCAGACATCAGGCAGGCTCTTTGCCTTTTTTGTCTTCGGGGGTATAGTATCGCCTTTTGCAGAAGAACTGATCTTCAGGGGAGCGGTTTTCGGCCTGATGAGAAGATGGGGAGCGGCCCCGGCAGTACTGGGCTCTGCCCTGTTATTTGCTCTTGCCCATAATACCGCCGGTCTCCCTGTACTCCAGGCTGTTGGCGGCCTTGTTTTTGCCCTGTCCTATGAAGCGGAAAAAAACCTGCTTGTTCCTGTTATCATACATGTAACCGGCAACCTGGCCCTGTTTTTACTCGCTCTTCTATGAGAAGCCTTCAAAGCGTCTTTTCCTGTATAGTGAGATTAAATTATTGCAGGTATTCAAGGGCGATTTTAAACATCCGCCTGATCGGCTCTGCCGCACCCCAAAGCAGCTGATCCCCGGCTGTGAACAGACTTAAGTACCTTGGCCCCAGGTTCATTTTTCTGATCCGGCCCACGGGCACGCTCAGGCTGCCCGATACAGCCGCGGGCGTAAGCCGCGCCAGGGAGTCTTCTTTTGTATTGGCAACCACTTCCACCCACTTATTGGAAGAGGCGATTATATCCTTTATTTCATCTTCGGAAACATCTCTTGAAAGTTTTATTGTAATGGCCTGGCTGTGGCTTCGCATGGCTCCGATACGCACACAGATTCCGTCTATGGGGATAGGTTGCTGCGTCTGTAAAATCTTGTTGGACTCTGCATAACCCTTCCATTCCTCGCGGGTCTGGCCGTTGTCCATGGGGCTGTCAATCCAGGGCAGCAGACTGCCCGCAAGCGGGAATCCAAAGTTGTCCACCGGAAAATCCGGGCTTTTCATTGCCTCCATTACCCGGCGGTCAATATCAAGGATTGCAGACGAAGGATCCGATACAAGCGATTGAGCTAATTGGCCGATAGCATTCATCTGGGCCACCAGTTCCCGCATGTTTTTTGCGCCTGCCCCCGAGGCGGCCTGATAGGTCATCGAGGTCATCCATTCCACAAGCCCTGCTTTAAACAGGCCACCGGCAGCCATCAGCATAAGGCTGACAGTGCAGTTGCCGCCGGTGAAATTTTTGATTCCCCGGTCAAGGGCGCTGTCGATAACCTCCCTGTTTACAGGGTCAAGCACTATGATGCTGTCATCTGCCATGCGCAGGGCAGATGATGCATCGATCCAGAATCCTTTCCACCCCTTTTTTCTGAGTTCGGGATATACCTTTTTTGTATAATCGCTTCCCTGGCAGGTAACTATGATATCGGTGCCCGAGAGTGCATCAACATTAAATGCGTCAGCCAGAGGCGGCATATCCATTCCTATGTCCGGGCCGGGCTGGCCGACCTGCGAAGTCGAGGCAAAAAGCGGTTCAAAACCGGCAAAATCCCCCTGCTCCCGCATCCGCTCCATGAGAACGGAGCCGACCATGCCCCTCCATCCAATAAAAACGACTTTAAGCATTATTATTCCCCCTGTTTTACAAAATTAATATAGACAGATCGTAAAAAGTCATTTTTGAGCGACATTTGAGCATTTTGGGGATAAGCGGGTAAATTTGTCTGCGTTAAAATTTCTCACTGTTTGAGGGCGTTAGCCCGAGTTTGAGAAATTTAGCAGACGAATTTAGCCGCGCCCAAAATGGTCACGGAGCGATAAAATCGACTTTTTACGAATCCATCATATATTTAGCAGAAATTGTTTACAAGCTGTCCTGCTGTTATGTCAACCGGGAATTGTTTTGCCGGAATACTTTTAAGTCCTTACAAGTCGAGGGCATAGCGCCATTTTAAAACCTTGCACTCCCATTTTCCGGATTCTTTTTCCTGTTGCCTTTGCACCAGAACGGTTGCGGCAAGACTGTTTCCGTTTTTCTCGGCCCTGCACCTGATGCGGAACAGGTCGCTTTTGGTTCTGATAAGCTCGTCCTTGATGTCCACATCCCCCAGGCCGGCTACATTTTTATACCAGCCGGGATCCTTCAGGTCGTTGACATACTCGCCTTCAGACCCGGCTTGCCTGTAATCGGCTATCTCTTCTGCGAGAAATTCGTGTCCTTCGGGCAGCAGTGCCGCAAGCACGGGCACGGGAGCAGTATTGATATTTATCCTGCCCGGATATTCCGGTTCATGCTTGTCTTTTGACGAAGGCTCCATGCCGTAAACCGTAATAAAATCGCTTAATCCCTGGTTTTCACCTATTTTTGAAAACATAACCGGATCAATGTTTTTAACCCGGGCTAACTCCGAGATATGCCTGAAAGGCCCGTTGCGGCATGAATAAGGGGCTTCAAGGCTCATGTAATAATACTGTTCCGCGCCGCTCAAACCGGTAATCGCGTCATCATCGCCTGAATCAAGCCAGTCTTTAACAGGGTTTATTATCATGTCAGGTTCCAGGCTTTCGGCAAATGCATTTCCGGCCTCCTCCCTGTTTTCAAGCTCGTAGAGGATCAGGTTGAAAAACCGAGCCCACAGTTGCCTCTGGGCCGGATTAAACTCTTTTCCTTCCGGAAACTGCACTAATGCATTTGCCTGGATCCGGCCCAACTCGTCTGTGATTTCCACTAAAAGACTGTCGTCTTCAAATCCCGCGGCCTCGACATATTGCTGCACGATTTCAGGATCAGCCCAGCCTTCCTGAACCGAATCAGCTTCGGTTTCATTTTTGTCCTTTATCAGTATGGACTCGGCAATGCTGACTCCTGATGCCAGCATTTGCTGCAGTGTTATCATATCCCTGCCTATACCGGTCTTTGCCGCCGAGGACTGAATCTGGCGGTTTAATTCAAAGCCCACGGCAACCATGACAACTATGGCGGTCAGGGTTATAAGAAGTGCTATGCCCCTGTTATTTTTCAGCACGTTCCAGCGGCTCCCTAAAGACTGGTAAGACAACGCGGGTTGAAAACGGGTACTGGCGGCTTCCGATGTCGATCTTCAGGTACACCTGCACGGCCCGCGGAGTGGCATAATCCATGTCCTCGGCTTCGGAATCCCATGTTTCAAACTCGTCTCCTTTTTCATCGAGGTATATGAACCTGAGCTCGCTTATATCGGTGCAAAGCACGGGATCTTTTTCCGGATCCCGGTCAATTCCGTCAGAATCATCATAAGGCCACGGGGTATCCCCCCTTTTTAAAACATAGCCGGAATCCGGCGCAGCATCCCCGGGCTTGTCAACGTGATACCGAATTCTTGCCAGGCCGGAAGGAATCGCCCCGCTGTTGCCGGAAGCCGGCTTCTGCTTTCCCGACATGGGAAGATGTTCGGTGGAAGCAAAGCCGAGCCTGGGAAACTGCTCGCCCCCGATGTATTCGGTTTCTCCCACAAAGCGGTACGGATCGGGATCGTCGTCATAGTCGGGCGGCTTATATAGCGGGTACTGTTCAACATAAAGAGCCTGAAGGTCCATGCTTATACGGTTAAGACATGCTGCTGCCATTTCATTTACTGTCGATTCCTCCTTGATTGCGTCTGTCTTCGATATCACGGCATTAAAAGTACTGTAGACCAGGGTGGCGATCACCGCAAAAATGGTGATCGCTATCAAAAGCTCAAGAAGAGTGAACCCGCTTTGAAACCGGTTTTTTATTGTTTGAAAAACCCCGGCTCGCACCTTTTCTACCCCCCCTGCTCCACGCAATAAAACCGGGAAACCGTATATTGCATTGCATCGTTTTCTTCAATACTGATTTTCACTTTTACTTCAGCAACAGGTATACCGGGGTTGTCTCCGGATTCAAGATCTGATTCGCTCACCTCAACCTGCCATATATAGCCTGCGTGCTCCCGGCCGAAATCGCCGGAAGCCCCCGCGGTATAGGACCGCGAATCCATGAGCACATCGGCTATTTTTGTTTGGGCCAGAAAGGGAGCGGTGGAATAAAATTTTACGGCTTCGCACAATCCGATCGTCTGGCTCTGCAACCGAAGAATGCTTACCATTGCAATGGCGATTACCGACAGCGCAACAAGAACTTCCAGCAGGGTAAAACCTTTTGCCACCGTTTTATTGTTCGGGCAATACTGCATTAAAACTCCTCGTGTCCCTCAACAATCTCCACGCGGGGAAGAAAGGACTCAATCCGGTAAGATATCACGGAGCCGTCATTTTCTCTGATATGAATAATGGCGCGGTCCGAATATCCCCTTGGATAAAAATATATCCGGGCAACCCCGTCTGTCTCCCTTACACCTTCAGAAAACATGACATCTGTTAAACTGTGTCCCTTGGGAAGGCTTCTCCTGTTGGAGTCCTCGAGGTCCGGGAAATCCTCTTCTTCTAAAGATGCGGGAGCCTTCCAGATTTGATTGCGATCCAGATCTACATAAAGGGCAAAGGCGGTTTGCTTTTCCACGGCAACGGTTTTAAGATTCCTGACATTTGCAAGCAGCCAGCTTGAAAATTTGCGCGAGTCATCTGAAAAAAATGTGCCGTGCATCCTGGGAACCGCAAAAAACATCATCACGCTGATAAGGCTTACAACAACTATAAGCTCTATGAGCGTAAAGGCTTTTCTACATAAAAGCGGGTTTCTAACAGACAAGCCGGAAGCCTCCTTAAGGCAAAGAACCGCATTATAGCTGTAACTTTAACTAATTATTTCTACACAACAAGCAGGGTGTTATCAAGGGCTTTCTTTGCGGCTTTTTCCCTGGCTCTTTACAGGCCGGCTTATTCCGGCTATTATGACTTTATGGCACAGTAAAAAGTCCAATATCTGCGTTACGCACAATTTCTCAGAATTTCACGTACAGCTAAGTACGCTGTATTCTTCGAAATTGCGCAAGCCTTGATCTTGAACTTTTTACGAGTGCGTTATGACTTGAATCAAAAAAACTCTGCGGACACGGAGGCGGACATGAACGACAAAAGTGCATCCATTCTTGACAGACCGGAAATATTAAGCATCCTTTTCCATCCCAGGCCCGCCCCTCCTGCCGGGGCGCCGGAAGGGGCCGAAGATATTGATGTGCAGACACCGGACCGTGAAAACATAAGTTGCCGGTTTTACAAGACAATGCCGGAATCGCCCCACATCCTGTTTTTTCACGGAAACGGAGAGATTGCGGCAGACTATGATCCTCTGGGGCCCGTATACAACGATTACGGGTTAAACCTTATTGTGGCAGACTACCGGGGTTACGGCAAAAGCACGGGATCGCCCACCGTTGAAACCATGCTTTCCGACGCACACCCGGTGCTCGATGAAATCCTAAAGCAAAAGGAGCATGAAGGCAGAACAGGCTCCTTGTGGATTATGGGCCGCTCCCTGGGAAGCGCCCCGGCGCTTGAAATTGCACACAAAAGGCCCGGCGATATTTCAGGCCTGATAATTGAAAGCGGGTTCGCAAGTGCCGCATCCCTGATTGCCCGGCTTGGCATGGATCCCGCATCAATCGGAATAGACGAATCCCTGGTTTTTTCAAATGCCGAAAAAATAAAACACTATACAGGACCTCTCCTGGTCATGCACGCGGAACATGATCATATTATCCCCTTAGATCACGGAAAAACCCTTTACCATGCCTGTCCTTCCACGCTAAAGGACATGGAGATTGTTTCCGGCGCGGATCACAACACGATAATGCTGGTGGCCGGGCACGGCTATTTCAGGCGAATCAGGGATTTTATAAACCGGATTTTTTGATTATCATGAATAGTCAGGTTGAAATACTTGCTTTCTGCGCAGACCGGATATCCGGACTCAGGACAGCTCTGGAGTCCGCGGCCGTGGATATTACAAAAGGAACCGACATTTCGGTTTTAAGTAAAATAACCAGGAGCGAATTCGATTCAAACGCCTGTTTCCGGCTGCTTACAACAGCCGGGTATCCTGCCGGGTTTCCTGATATTCTGGATAAAGCCCTGCACTTTCTTAAGAATCCAAACCCCCACCAGGAAAACCGGCAGACCGCTAATGGCATTTTTTTCGGGCAAAGCGCCCCTGATGGCAAACTCGCGTTCATGTTTCCCGGCCAGGGCAGCCAGTACCCCTATATGGGCTTTGGCCTGGAAAACGTCTCTGATGAGGCAAAAAAGATCATAAAAACCGCGGAACAAGCCTTTTCATGCACTCCTTGCCTGATGTCTCGCATTCATCCGCAGGCCGGGGTTCCGGCAAAACCTTCAAATGAAGAAACCGCGGCGCTTCAGCAAACGGACGTGGCTCAGCCCGCCATAGGCGCGCTCAGCCTGATAATGCTTGATATCCTTAAAAAATACGGCATATCTGCGGATGCAGCATGCGGCCACAGCTTCGGGGAACTTACCGCCCTTTGCGCTGCGCAACGAATCAGGGAAGAAGAATTCATGTGGCTTGCAGTAAAAAGAGGAAAGCTGATGGCCGCCGCGGGAGAAAAATCAGGGGACAGCGGCGGCATGCTCGCTATAAAGGCCCCTGCTGAAACAATAGAGAATATGATACAAGAAAACAGGGCCGACCTGGTGCTTGCAAACAAAAACAGCCCGAACCAGGGCGTGGTTTCCGGTCCCCTGGATGAAATTGAAAAAATGCGGAAAATCTGCCGCAAAAACCGGATAATATCAGCCAGGCTACCTGTATCCGCGGCATTTCATTCCAGGCTTGTCATGGATGCGGCTGAACCGTTTAAAAAAGCAGTAATGGGCATACCATTTTATCCCGGCAAAATCCCTGTTTACTCAAACACAACCGCCCTGCCCTATCCCGGGGATACGGACGCTGCCCGTTTGCTGCTGGGCGATCATCTTGTTTGGCCTGTAAATTTCACAGATGAAATAACCAACATGTACAAGGCAGGGGTGCGCACATTTATTGAAATCGGTCCAAAAGCCGTCTTAACCGGCCTTGTAAAAAGCATCCTATCAGGCCTTCCGCATGAGGCGTTTTCAGTCGACGCCTCCGGCGGCAGGCGGCCGGCTCCGTTGGATCTTGCCGGGGCCATCTGCAAAACAGCGGCTCTCGGCTACAAGGTGGATCTTAAAAACTGGGCCGGTGCCTTTCTACCGTTCTCCTAACCTTTCTTACCCGCTTGTTTTTCCCCGTTTACACGACCGCCGCAATAGGGGCAAAAACTAAAATCCCGGCCAGGGACCGGTAATGCTCAACAGTGAAATCCGGGGCATAAAACAGGGAGATTGCTGGCTCAAATATACACTCGTTTCCTGAAAGCACGATTTTTAGTATTGTCCTTGTTTTCGCCCATAAAATATAACTATTGTTTTTTCTCTATTTTCAGGAAGTTTTATTTAAAAGTTAATATAACGGTTTAAATTCTTCGAGGCCCGTGTCCCTTATTTTTTCACCGGAAAGATGCTGCCGGTATAGATTGTTTCTGATTTGCCTTCCCTGTTGATCATAAGCCCCCCGTCGGCGGACAGGCCCAGGATTTCAGCCGTATAAGCTTTATCAGGACTTTTGCGGATGGTTACTTTTTCACCTTTCCAGGCAAGGCGGGCATTGAGCAGTTTAACAAAGATCTCTGGTGAAATTGATTCAAGCAGTTGATAAAACCTTCTGCGGCCTGTTTCAGCGAGCCTTGCCCAGAATTCAAGCGGGGTTATTTCAAGCCCTGCTTCGTAAAGACTTGCGGCAGGTACTGCAACCAGATCCCTTAACCCTTCCTTTCCCGGAGCATAAGCCAGATTAAGCCCGATACCCACTATAAGAAGCCCGCTAAGGTTTTCAACAAGAATTCCGCAAACCTTTCGATCATTAACCAGAAGGTCGTTCGGCCACTTGATGCGTACTTTAACACCGAAAGATTCAAGGGCCTCGGCCGTGAGCAGCCCGGCCATAAGAGAGGCCATGGACCGCCAGGCCTGCGCCGCGCCTTCAACATTGCCGGGATCGGGCCAGTACCATGATACATAAAGGTTGCCCGGCGGTGAAATCCAGGAGCGCTCCCTCTGCCCTCTGCCCTTTTCCTGCTGCAAGGCTATGAGGCAATCCCAGGGAGAAAGCCCGAAGGCGTTGATTAAACAGCGCAGCCCGTCCATTGTTGATGAACAACTGCCGCAGATCAGAGACGCTGAACTTCCGGCTGCAATCTCGGTACGCCAGGCGGGCATTTTTGACCCCGTACCGGTTTTGTCACATATAACTGTTTCCGACCAGGGGCCAAACCGCCTTAGGTCAACGGCCCAGGCCGGATGTGCCGCTGCAAGCCTTTCCGGGTCCAGACCGTCAAAAAGGCCGTCTTTGGCCTCTGCGAGGATATATATTCCCGGCTCCATATATTGCCTTTTTATAGCTGTAAAGATTGATGGCACCGTAAAAAGTCCGATATCTGCGTTACGCGCAATTTCTCAGAATTTCACGTACGGCTAAGCACTCTGCATTCTTCGAAATTGCGCAAGCCTTGATCTTGAACTTTTTACGGCGCCATCTAAAATCAGACT